>JACCZP010000013.1 GCA_013695885.1 Thermoleophilaceae bacterium
CGCCGAGGATCCGCTCGGGGCTCGGCAGGGGCGGAAGGACGCCGGCCGCGTACACGGCGAGCGCCGCGGCGAGCGCCGTCCAGGCGGCCACCTTGCCCCTGCCGATGCGCCCGCGCCGGTACCGCACTAGCGCCCTCGCGAGCACCGCCAGGGCGATGACGGCGGCCGCGACGCGCCCGGCGATCACGGGCCGGGACTCCGCGACGAGCGCGTGGCACTCGCGCCTCGCACCTCCCGATGGATCACTTCTCGCACACGGCGGTCACGAGCGCGCCGGGAATGGCGGAGGCGGCCCGCGCGGCCCCGGGCCGGTCCGCGAACACACCGAAGGCCGTGGGTCCCGACCCGGTGAGACGTGCGGCCAGCGCGCCGCGATCGGCCAGGGCGTCGAGCACGCCCTTCAGCTCGGGTCGAAGGGAGAGGGCCGCAGGCTCGAGGTCGTTCTCGAGCGCCGCCGCGAGCTCCGGCGCGGGTGCGCCGGCGACGGCGCGGACCGCATCCGCGTCGAGCTGCGACCGGACGCTCTCTACCCGATCGGCCTCCCGGTAGACCTCGGCCGTCGAGAGGCCGACCGGCTGCGGGCAGAGGACCAGCCACATCGGCGCGAGCGCGACGGGCTCGACGTGCTCTCCCGCGCCGGTGACCACCGCGTGGCCGGGCTCGACCTGACTCGGGACGTCCGCGCCCACCCGGGCGCCGAGCGCCCTCAGGCCCGCGGCGTCGAGGGGCCGGCCGGCCAGCTCGTTGGCCGCCCGCAGGGCGGCCGCGGCGTCCGCGCTGCCGCCGCCGAGTCCGCCGGCCACCGGGACGTGCTTGTCGATCTCCACCCGGAGAGGCGGAAGGTCGAGTGCGAGCTCGGCGCGGAACGCGTCGAGCGCCCGATGCACCAGGTTCGGCTCCGGCACGCCCGGACACACCACGATGTCGCCCCCGTCGTGGCGAGGAGCGCGGGCTTCCTCGATCCTCAGCTCGTCGGCCAGGTCGATCGAGGCGAACAGCGAGCAGACCGCGTGCAGTCCGTCGTCGCGGCGGGGACCGACGTGGAGCAGCAGGTTGACCTTCCCGCACGCCCTCTCCCGGATCATCGCCGCCCCGGCGCGCGGGTCGCCAACGAGCCCAGCACCTCCGGGCCGAGGCGCTCGGCCAGCGCGGAGAGATCCCCGGGACCGAGTCGCTCGGCGCGCGCGTCCGGTGGATGCCCGAGTGCCTCGAGCGCGGCGCGGGCCGAGCGGCGGACCGCCGCGCCGTCGCTGTCGCCGGCGACCAGGGCGAGCGATCCGGCCAGCGTCTTTCGACGGTGGGCGAAGGCCGCGTGCACGAGCGCCGCGACCTCCGCCGGCGGCGACGGACCCCGACGTCGCAGGACGCACAGCGCCGACTCCACCCGCGGCGCCGGGGCGAACGCGGTCGCCGGCACGCGCCGCGCCACCCGGACCTCGCAGGCGAGCTGGGCGATGGCCGACGACGCCCCGTAGGTCCGCGTCCCCGGCGGGGCGGCGAGGCGCTCGGCCACCTCCCTCTGGACCATCGCGACCCAGAGGCCCGCACCGGGCAGCTCGGCGATCGACTTGAGGATCACCGTGGCGGCCACGCCGTAGGGAAGGTTGGCGACGACCTTGTCGGGCACGGGCGCCAGCCGGCCGTAGTCGAGGGCGAGCGCATCTGCGAAGTGCGTCGACGCGTTGGCGTGTGGACCCAGGGCGTCCGCGAGCGCCGGCTCGAGTGAGCGGTCGATCTCCACCACGTGCACGTGCCCCACGCGCTCGGCGAGGTGCTCGGAGAGCACGCCGAGGCCCCCGCCCACCTCGAGCACGACGTCGCGGGGGCCGAGCTCGGCGAGGGTCCCGATGATCCGCAGGACGTTGTCGTCGATGAGGAAGCTCTGGCCGAGGTCGCGGTTCGGCCGGATCCCGAACTCACGCATGCGGCGAAGGCTGGCCTGGCCGGTGCGACGCGCCTCGAGGTTCGCGGTGTGCCCGGCGTCGGGACCCGAGCGCGTGCCGCCTCCCCTCACCAGCCGAAGACCCGGCGCGCGTTCTCCTCCACCGTGCGCTCGAGCTCCGCGTAGGAGACCCCGCGCAGCTCGGCCAACCGCTCCGCCGTGTGGACGACGTTCGCGGGCTCGTTTGACCGGCCGCGGACGGGCTGGGGAGCGAGGAACGGCGAGTCGGTCTCCACGAGGAGGAGGTCGTCGGGGACGAGCCGGGCGGCGGCCCGCAGGTCCTCGGCCCTGGGGTAGGTCACGTTGCCGGCGAAGGAGCAGAGCCACCCGCGCTCGGCGCACTCCTCCACCCGGTTCGGAGCGGAGAAGCAGTGCATCACCACGGTCACTCCCTCGGCCTGCGCGGCGAGCATCGCGAAGGTCTCCTCCTCGGCGGCCCGGGTGTGGATCACGAGCGGGAGCGAGGTGCGGCGGGCGAGGTCGATCTGCG
>JACCZP010000137.1 GCA_013695885.1 Thermoleophilaceae bacterium
GAGGCCGAGCGCATGATCGGCCGCACGCCGGCCGCGATCTCCGCGATCCGGCCGCTGCGCCACGGCGTGATCGCGGACTTCGACGTGACCGAGCAGATGCTCCGGTACTTCATGCAGCGGGTGCACCGGTCGCGGTTCGCGCACCCGCGCGTGGTGATGTGCGCGCCGTCGGGCATCACCTCGGTCGAGCAGCGAGCGGTGGAGGAGGCCTGCCTGTCGGCGGGCGCCCGTCAGGTCCACCTGATCGAGGAGCCGATGGCGGCCGCCATCGGCGCCGACCTGGCCATCGCCGAGCCCAGCGGACACATCGTGGTCGACATCGGCGGGGGCACCACGGAGGTGGCCGTCATATCCCTCGGGGGGATCGTGGTGTCGCAGTCGCTGCGCGTGGGCGGCTACGAGCTCGACGAGGCGATCGTGACCCACATCAAGCGCACGTACAACATCACGATCGGCCATCCCACCGCCGAGCGCGTGAAGTTCGCGGTGGGATCGGCATGCGCGCTGGAGGACGAGCGCGAGACCGACATCCGCGGCCGCGATCTCGTGGTCGGGATGCCGAAGAAGGTGACGCTCACGAGCCAGGAGGTGCGCGGGGCGCTCGAGGATCCGGTGTCGCGGATCGTCACGGCCGTGAAGGAGACGCTCGAGGTCACTCCACCCGAGCTGGCGGCCGACATCGCCCAGAGCGGGATCATGCTCGCCGGCGGTGGCGCCCTGCTCGCCGGCCTCGAGGAGCGGCTGCACCGGGAGACGGGAATGCCCACCTACGTCGCGCAGTCGCCGCTCTCGTGCGTGGCGCTCGGCGCCGGCCAGTCGCTCGAGGAGTTCGAGGCGCTCGCCCGCACGCGGCGCCGCGCCCGCGGTGCGCGCCTCGCTGAGAGTCGCGCCCCGGTCACCGGGACGCAGTACTAGCCGGCACACGCTCGTCGGCGTTAGCCGGCCACCGCTTCGCATCCGCGCTGCGGCGGGCGTATGCTCGGCCCGAAGGGCATTCTCGGCGAGAGGGATGAAGGGTGAGCGTTCTGAGGGTCGCCGGCGCGCAGCTCGAGAACGCCGTCGGCGACCTCGACGGGAACAGTCGCCGCATCCTCGACGCCATGGCGTGGGCCGAGGAGCAGGAGGCGGACGTCCTCGTGCTCCCCGAGCTCGCCCTGACCGGTTACCCGCTCGAGGATCTGGCCCTGCGACTCGAGTTCGTGGAGGCCACTCGGGAAGCTCTCGAGCGCCTGGCCCGTGCCTCGGGCTCGACCACGACGGTGGTGGGCACGATCGACGTGGTGGCACCACGGCGCTCGTGGGACACGCTGCCCCGCAACGTGGCCATCGGGGCCGCGCTGCTCAGCGACGGCGAGGTGCGGGGCGTCTATCACAAGATCCTGCTTCCGACCTACGAGGTCTTCGACGAGGCGCGCAACTTCGCGCCCGGAGATTCACCCGGACTGGTGTGGCGCATCGGGGCGACCGTCGCCGGAGTGTCGGTGTGCGAGGACATGTGGTCGGGCGACGGCCCGCCGGAGGCTCAGGCGGCGAACGGGGCGCAGGTGCTCCTGGTGCCGAACGCATCGCCCTTCCACCGCGAGAAGCCGCGGGGCCGGTGGGAGCTCGCGGCCTCCGTGGCGCGGCGAAACGGCGTGCCGGTCGTCTACGTGAACTGCGTAGGGGGGCAGGACGAGCTCGTCTTCGACGGCGGCTCCCTGGTCGTGGACGCCGCCGGCGAGGTGCTCTACCGCGCGCGGCAGTTCGAGACCGAGCGCTTCTGCCTCGACCTCGTCACCGGTCCACCGCGGAGGGTGGACGAGCGGGTGCGCACCGTGCACACGCGCGTGCGCGAGGACCGGGCGCCGCTGCCGCCGCCGCGTCCGGCGCCCACCGCAGACGGGGCGGAGCAGGTGTGGCGCGCGCTCGTGCTCGCGACGCGCGACTTCGCCCGGCGCAACGGCGCCACCGCCGCGGTGCTCGGCCTCTCCGGAGGGATCGACTCGAGCGTGACCGCGGCGGTGGCCGCGGAAGCGCTCGGGCCCGAGAACGTGCTGGCGCTGTCCATGCCCGCACCGGGCACGGCGGCGGAGGACCTCGCGGCCGCCCGCCGCCTGGCCGAGAACCTCGGGATCGGCTTCGAGACCATCGCCATGGATGCGGTGATGGGACCGCTTGGCGGCCTGCTCGCCCCCATCATCGAGGGACGGCCCACGGGGGGCACGCGGCAGGACCTGCTCGCACGCATGCGCGGCGCGGTGCTGCTGGCGGTCTCCGACGAGCTCGGCCACCTCGCGCTGGCCACCGGCAACAAGACGGAGCTCTCGATCGGCTCGGCCACGCTGTACGGCGACATGGCCGGCGCGTTCGCGCCGCTCAAGGACTGCCCGAAGACCCTCCTCTATCGCCTGGCCCGCTACCGCAACACACTCGGCTCGGCGATTCAGGAGTCGACGCTCACGCGCACCCCATCGGCGTTGCGGGGCGAGGAGATCGCGCTCCCGCCCTACGAGGAGCTCGACGAGATCGTTGAGCGCTACGTGGAGCGGGCGGAGGGCCTCGACGACATCGTCGCGGCGGGCTTCGACCCGGTGGTGGTGCGCGGCGTGCTCCAGCTCATCGACGATGCCGAGCCCAAGCGCCGGCAGACGCCGCCGGGGGTGAAGATCACCGCCCGCGCCTTCGGCAAGGACCGCCGTATGCCGATCACCAACGCCTGGCGCCCATTCGCCGACGAGAGCACGGAGCTCGCGGGCGCGGCCGAGTGGTCGCGGTAGGGAGCGGCGCGAGTCGGACGCGCGGCCCTGTGGGGTGCCCCGAGTCGTGAAGCGCGCCGCCGCCCTCCTGCTCAGCGCCTCCGTCCTCGGCCTGCTCGCCTTCGCGCTCACCCCGGGCACGGCCAGCGCGCGACGCTCGTGCGGCACCATTCCGAGCACCTCGGTGTACCCGCGGGCCCGGGTGCTTGGAGTCGAGTGTCACGCGTAGCTTGTGCACGCCTCGCGGGTGAGACGCTATGTATCCGTCGCCCAGGTAGATGCCCAGCAGGTAGACGTATTCGGGGGGCAGGGTGGCGAAGTCGTGGGCCGGGCCGCCGCACTCAGCGCATGGTGGTGACTATCCCTTACCGTGCTCCTCGCGACGCCGGTGCGCCGGCTGATGTGGAGTGCAGTGAGACTCTCCCGCTTGAGACGAAGGACCTCGGAGACTCGCTCGGCGCTGTGCATGATGCGGGCGAGAGGACTCGAACCTCCACGCTCTTGCGAACACGTGGTCCTGAACCACGCCTGTCTACCAATTCCAGCACGCCCGCAGCGCTGCCGCGTGTATAGCAGTCTGATCAGACTGCTCGGCGATGAGCGGAGGGAACAGCCGCCGCGGGCGGGGCCGCACCCGAAGCGCGCCGTCGACTGACGCGCTCGCGAAGGGACATGGCCTACCCTCCCTCTCCGCGGCCGCTCGCCGCGCCCCCAGATCGTGTTACGCCGACAGCCTTGAGGAGAGGGAGCATGAGGAGAGCATTGTTCATCGCCGCCGTCCTCCTGCTCGTCGTTCCGATGGCCGCCCACGCCGCGACCCTCACCGTCGATAGCGCCCAGCGCGCCGCGCTGGCCGAGGCCCAGGAGCGCGCCGACCAGGAGAAGGACGGCCGCGGCGTCGCCGTCGGCGACTGCGCTCGCCGCGCGGTGCGCCGCGTCATCTGCCGGGTCTCGTGGCAGTACACCGAGGACTTCGACCGCCGCGAGGTGATCCCATGCACCGTGCGCGACGAGATCTGCTCGCTCGAGGACGAGAAGCGGTGGGCCACCGCGGAGCGCAAGTGCACCGCCTCCGTGACGGTCAGGTATGTCTCCCCCCAGCGTCGCCGGGCCACCGCCGTGCTCTCCGGGCAGGACTGCAAGCCGTTCTTCCCGAGCGGCCAGCAGGGCTGAGGAAGCGCCCGGCCCCCGCAGCCCCGCAAGGCCTCGCGTCATCCATGACTCGCG
>JACCZP010000149.1 GCA_013695885.1 Thermoleophilaceae bacterium
CCTGCCGGCGGACACTCCGCATCGCCCGGGCCAACCTCTTGACCCCCTCGTCCAGCTGCTCCGGCTCGAGCAGGCCGAACGAGAGCCGGAGCGCGGTTTCGCTCCGAGGCTCGGCGAGCGTGGCCGCGCCCGGCGTGAACGTGACCCCGTAGCGCAGTGCCTCCGAGTACAGCGCGCGCTCGTCGAGGGGGCGGGTGAGCGTCACCCACACGTGGTGGCCGCCGACCGGCCGCTGCGCCCGGTACTCGCCGGGCAGGTGGCGCTCGAGCGCTTCGAGGAGGGCGTCGCGGCGGTCGCGGTAGACGGGGATCGTGTCGCGGAGCTGGCGGTCGTGGGAGTCGCCGGTCAGGTAGCGCGCGGCGATGTGCTGGACCAGCGTGCTCGTCCCCATGTCGCTGCCCATCTTCAGAGTGGCGAGGCGCGAGAAGACCGGTCCGCGCGCGGCGATCCACCCCACACGCAGGCCGCCGCCGATGGTCTTCGACAGCGAGTCGACGTAGATGACCTGCGATGGCGCGAGGCTGCGCAGGCGGTCGCGGTCCTCGCCCTCGAAGCGCAGGCTGGCGTACACGCCGTCCTCGAGGATGAAGAAGGAGCGCTCGCGGGCCAGCTCGGCCAGCCGCGTGCGGCGCTCCGGAGCGAGGTCCCGCCCGGTCGGGTTCTGGCAACCGGTCTGTAGCGCGCAGAGCTTCACCTCGTGGCGGGCCAGCACCCGCTCGAGGGAGTCGACGTCGAAGCCGTCCTCGTCCACCGGCACGCCGATCACCCGCGCGCCCGTGGCCTCGAGCGAGCTGAGCACGCCGATGAACGTCGGCGACTCGACGACCGCGACGTCGCCCGGCCCGAGGACCGTGCGGGCCACGAGGTCGAGCCCCTGGCGCGCCCCGGAGGTCACGATGATCTCGTCCGCGTCGGTGGCGAAGCCGCAGGTGCGGCCCCGTTCGGCGATCCGCTCACGCAGCGCGGGCAGCCCCTCCGCGTTCACGTAGGAGAGCGCGGCCCCGCCCTCCTCCTCGAACACCCGTCCGCTGATCTCGGCCAGCTCCGCGGTCGGGTAGAGGGCCGGGTCGGGAAAGCCGAGGGCCAGGGAGATCACGTCCTGGCGCACCGAGCCGCGGAAGGTCTCCTCGAGCACGCGCTCCGAATAGGTAGCGCGGCGGTCGGGGAGCACCCACGCCTGCCAGTCCTCACCCGACCCGTTCTCGGAGCGGGCGGCCGCGGCGGCCCGGACGAAGGTGCCGCGGCCCACGCTGGCGGTCACGTACCCGAGCTCGGCCAGGCGCCGGTAGGCGCGTGCGGCGGTCAGGTGGTTCACGCCGGCCTCCTCGGCGAGCACGCGCGTAGTGGGCAGCTTCTCGCCCGGGCCAAGGTCACCGGCCTCGATCGCCTCGGTGAACAGGGTGACGATCTCCTCGGTGATCGATCCGCGCTGTGCGGTGCGGTCGGCGGTACGGATCGCCGACAAGTCGACTTTGTACGACATTGACAGCCCGCTTCAGTCGGTTACGGTGCCTTGTAAGTCGTACAAGCTAACACAAAGAGAGAGTGACTCGAGCGATGCGATCACTTCGACGGCTGTATCGAGGCGACCGGCGCGGGCGGCGGGCGGCGGCGCGTGCCCCGGCGTTCGGCCGCGCCGCGCAGAGCGTCACCATCCGCCCGGCCCGCTCCGACGACGCCCTCGCGCTCCGGCGGCTGGCCGCGCTGGACAGCGCCGAGGTCCCGCCCGGGGCCCTGCTGGTGGCCGAGGTCTCCGGCGAGCTGTGGGCGGCGATCACGGTGGCGAGCGCCACCGCCGTGGCCGACCCGTTCCGGCCGACCGCCGAGCTCGTCCGGCTGCTGCACCTCCGGGCAGAGCAGCTACGGCGAGCCGACGAGCGGCCGGTCGAGCGCGCCGGCCGCGGGCGGCTCGTGCCGGGGTGGGGCCGGAGGGCGCCGTCGGCCTGAGCGGGCTCATCTAGGGCTTGCCGGAGTCCGTTGGCTTTTCAGCGCCGGAGCCCCACCCCTCGTCGGCCCGATTGCCGAGCAGCGCCCAGCCCAGCCCGACTCCCCATCCGGCGCGGACGCGCCGACGGACCTCCGCGTCGTCAGGAAGTCGCGACCACTCCGCCGCGAACTCGGCCCCGTAGCCGAGCACGAGCGACACGCCGAAGACGAAGATCAGCAGCGCCATCAGCGCGCCGAGGGAGCCGTAGAGCGCGCCGAAGTCCGCGAGGTGGTCGAAGTAGAGCTCGAGCCCGCCGCGCACGAGGCTGATCAGAGCCGCGGCGACCAGGGCACCCGGCCATATCTCGCGGAGCCGCGGGCCGGGGAACGGCAGGACGCGGTAGAGGAAGAGCACCGCGAGCGCAGTGAACAGAAACGGGAGGATGTCTCCCAGGCCGTCGAGCAGCAGCGCCGCGAGCCACCCGCCGCTCCCCTCGTCCGTGAGCGCGAACGCGGCGTACTGGGTGGCGGTGAGCGAGAGCGAGAACAGGAGCAGGAAGGTCACGCCGAGGACCAGCGCGACGTCGAGGGCCTTGCGCCGGATAAGGCCCGGGCGCGCCTCGATGTCCCATGCCTCGTTGATGGCGTGGCGCAGAGCGCCCATCACGCCGCTCGCCGCCGCTACGAGCAGCAGCACCGACACCGGTCCGATCCGGCCCGCTCCCTCGAGCGCGGTGCCGACCGTCTGCTCGAGCTGGGCTCGATCGGCCGGCGCCGAGAGCGGAACGTTGTCGAACACCGCGCCGATCACGCGCGCGCGGACCTCCTGGCCGTCGAAGATCAGCCCGAACCCGCCGACGAGCAGCATGGCGAGGGGTACGGCCGACAGGATCGCGAAGAAGGCGATCTGCGCGGCGTCCCGGTGACCACGGTTCTCGACGAACTCGACGCCCGCGCGCCACGTCGTGAGCTGCACCCGATCGACGACCCGGCGGATACGGCGCGTGATCACGTCTCGACGCTAGAGGGTGGCGTCGCCGCCGCGGCTCTGCAATGACACGGCGTGGCTGCCAGCCCCCTACAGCTCGCCCAGCGCCTTCCGGATCTCCGTCTCGCCCCCGAGCACCTCGAAGGTCTTGCCCACCGTGGCGTCGAGCTCGAGGCACGCGGCGAGGACCGCCGCCACGTCGTCGCGGGTGATCTCCCCGCGGCGGCCGAGCGAGGGCACGCCAACGTCGACGAGACCGGTGGGCGCCTCGTCGGTCAGCGAACCCGGCCGCACGATCGTCCAGTCCAGCGAGCTCGCAGCCAGGCGCTCGTCGGCGGCGGCCTTGGCGCGCAGGTAGGGCTGCATCTTCTCGGGCCCCGACTCGGGGTCGGCGGCGCCCATCGCGCTCACCATCACGAAGCGGCCGACGCCCTGGGCCTCGGCGGAGTCGACGAGCTTGACCGCGCCGCCTAGGTCCATGGTCTGCTTGCGCTCGGGGTCGCTGCCCGGCCCGGCGCCGGCCGCGAACACGATCGCGTCGCTTCCGTCCGCCACCGACCAGTCGACCTCCTGCTCGAGGTCGAGGATCACCGGCTCGGCGCCCAGCTCGCGCATCGAGTCGGCCTGCTCGGGGCTTCGGATGATGCCGCGCACCTCGTGGCCGCTTTCGCGCAGCACCCGCGCCAGGCGGCGCGCGATCTTCCCGTTGGCTCCGGCGATCAGGACGTTCACGGCGCGCAGGATGCCGGATCGAGGCGCGGGGCGTCGCGCGGCCGGCGCACCCGAGGTCCGCCCTACCCTCGAGCGGTGACCCCGGCCGACCCCTCGGCGCCCCGCACGGTCCGTCTCCTCGGCCGCCTGCGGCTCGGTCCGCGGGCGCGACTGGCCGTCCTGGTCATCGGCCTCGCCGCCCTCTACGTGACGGCGGCGGCCACCGACATCGTCTCCCCGGCGGCGGTGCGCGCCTACATCGAGCCCTACGGCGCGCTCGCGCCGCTGCTCTTCGTGTGCGCATCCGTCGGCCTCGGGCTGATGCTCGTGCCGGGCCCGATCCTCGCGGGCGCCAGCGGGCTCCTGTTCGGGCCGGTGCTCGGCACAGCGGTCACGCTGTGCGCCAGCGTCCTCTCGGCGAGCGGCGCGCTGCTCATCGCCCGCCGCGTGGGGCGCGAGGGCGTCGAGCGGCTTTCCGGCGCCCGGGTCGAGGCGCTCGGACGCTGGCTCGAGCGCCACGGATTCGAGGCGGTGGTGGTCGCGCGGCTCGCGCCCGTGCTGCCCGACGCGCCGACCTCCTACGCCGCGGGCCTCGCCGGCGTGCGGCTGTGGCAGATCGCCGCCGGAACGGCCGTGGGCGCCGCCCCACGCGCCTTCGCCTATACCGCGCTCGGCGGGACGCTCGACGACCTGACCTCACCGATCGCGATCGTCGCGGTGAGCATCATCGTCTTGGCCGGCGTGGTGGGCGCGGAGGGCGTTCGCCGCCACGCAAAGCGGTCGCGCAGCGCCCGCGCGGCCTTCGCGGAGGCCGAGGCGGCAGAGTCGTCGCGCTGAGGGCCGCGGGCGAGATCGCCCCCGGGCCGGCGGCCGCCGATCTTCGCTAGTCGTAGCCTCCGTACTCGCGGGTCTCGGCGGGAGGTGCGCGCCCCGCCGCCCGCGCCTGCTTCTCCGCCCTGCGCTGCTTGCGCTGCGCATGACCCGGAGTCCGGCTCGGCTTCGGCCGGGCCCCGAGCGTCGCGCACAGGAACAGCACGATGAACGCGAGCACCCAGGTCCAGGTGCCCGCCCTGAGCTCGGCGAGCAACAGCGCGGTGCCGAGCATCACCCCCACAGGCCGATCGTACCCGCGCGGCCGGGGACGAAGCGACGCCGGAGCGGGTATGTTCCGCGCACCTTGGCCATCGCCGCCCGCGTCATCAACATCATCGTGCTGGTCGTGGTGGCGATCATCCTCTTCGGGATCGTCCTCTACCTCCTCGGCGCCAACGAGACCAACGCGGTGGTGGGGTTCTTCCTGCCCGCGGCGCGGTTCCTGGTCGGGCCCTTCAACTCGCTCTTCGAGATCGGCGACAACCGCGTGCAGGTGGCCCTGAACTGGGGGATCGCGATGCTCGTCTACCTGGCGATCGGGATCTTCCTCACCCGTCTGCTCGAGCGGGCCGGCGACCGGCGTGTGGGCGGAGGCGCCTGAGCCGCTAGCTCCGCCGGAACCGCCAGGACGCCAGCGGCATGAACACCGCGAGGATTCCGGCCGACCACGCGAGGCTCGCGAGCACCGGGCCGGCCGCCGGGCCGCCGAGCACCAGGGCGCGGACGGCATCCGCCGTGGCGCTCACGGGGCTGACCTCGGCGAAGGCGCGCAGCCAGTCGGGCATGGTGTCGACCGGCACGAAGACCGACGAGGCGAAGATCAGGGGGAAGAGCCATAGGAAGCCGGCGGTCTGGGCGGACTCCACGTCGCGGATGGTCAGGCCGATCGTCGCCATCACCCAGGAGAAGGCGAACCCGAAGAGGACGATCACCGCGAGGGCGGCCAGCGCCTGGCCGGGCCCGGTGGCGATGCGGAAGCCGAGCAGGTAGCCGACGCCGGTCATGAGGACGACGACGAAGAGGTTACGACCGACGTCGGAGAGCGTGCGACCGGCCAGCACCGCCGACCGCGCCATCGGCAGCGAGCGGAAGCGGTCGATCAGGCCGTCGGAGGCGTCGCGGGCCAGGCCGACCGCCGTCTGATTGGTTCCGAACAGCACGCTCTGGAGGTAGATGCCGGGGAGGAGATAGTCGATGTAGTCCACCCCGAGCCGGGCGGACAGCGCGCCGCCGAACACCTGCGAGAAGAGGATGACGAGGACGATCGGCTGGATCGTGGAGAGCACGAGCAGGCTGGGGATGCGCACGTAGCGCAGGAGGTTGCGCTGGGTCAGGACCCACCAGTCGGAGAGGGCGAACGCGAACGCACGTGGCCGCGACGGCGCGGCGGGGGTCAGGCAGGCGGGCGTGGATCGCGCAGGGGCACTCATCGGTTGACCGTCTCGCGGGCGCCGGGGTCGGTGGGCAGCGTGGGCTCGCCGTGGGGGCCCGCGCCGTCGCCGGCGTAGGGTGCCTCCCTGTCCTGAGGCTGATCCGGTCCGGACCCGTCGCTGGGGTCTTCCGGCCCGGCGTCCTGCTCCACCGGCGCCCTGCCGGTGAGGGCGACGAACACGTCGTCGAGCGTCGGACGCCGGTAGCCGATGTCGAGGATGCCGATGCCGGCTGCGTCGAGGTGACGGACCACCTCGGCGATCACCTCGGGGCGAGCCTCGACGGTGACGAGCACGCGGCCCTGCTCGGGGTCCGACTGCGGCGCCTCGGTCCCCACCTCGGCCAGCGCCTCGGCAGCCTCCCCCACCCG
>JACCZP010000156.1 GCA_013695885.1 Thermoleophilaceae bacterium
CGCACGCGCCGGCGCCAGGAGCGCCAGAGGGTGCTCTCCGACCAGACCTCACAGGCGCCGTTCCTGGTGGACGACGGCACGGGAGCGCTTCCGGTGGACGCCCGCGAGGCGGACATGGACCAGCCCGAGCAGGTGCACGACCACTTCGAGAGCGACACGAGCCCCCAGGCCGGATCGGCCTTCTCGGCCTTCGGGGTGTCGGTCAACCTCGGTGCGGACTCCGGCTCGCTCGGCTACCAGCACATCGAGTGGATCCTGAGGCCAGGTGCGCAGCTCTACCTCCTCGGGGACGTGACCGACGCGAGCGGCCGGCTCATGCTCGGCAAGCCGGACGACGACGGCGACCTGGTGGTGTCCACCCGGTCCGAGGAGGAGTTCGTCGGGGCCGCCCGCAAGCACGCCCGGTGGGCGACGATCGGCGCGGCGGCGGGCGGCGTGATCGGCGCCGGGATGCTGATCGCCGCGCTCGTGGGGCTCCTCGTCTCGTAGGCCGCTGTCGGTGCGTGGCCCGCTCGTGGCGATAGAGGACCGGATCAAGGTGAGGGCCGCACGCTCGGTCGACCCGCGCCGCGACCACGACTTCCACTGGACGATGGCCATCTCCGACGGCAGCCGCTTCGCCGTCGTGGCCGCATGGATGACGCGGGGCGACTACGCCCGGATCGAGTGCGACCCCGACGAGTGGGCGGCGGCGTGGATGGTGCAGCGAGTCCGGTCGCTCCCCCGAGACGGACGACGCCTTCGGACGCTCGAGCTCCACTCGCCGCTGCAGATGCGTCCTTAGCCGGCTGGGGCGGGGCCGCTTGTCGCGCGCGGCTCAGCCACGCCCCGGAGGGCGAGAGCCAAGCGTGCCGGTGACCGGCGGGAGCGACGCGTACGACGTACGCAAGCGAGCGTCGGGTGCCGGCAGGCGCCGGCTATCGCCCGCCGGCGACGGCCGGGAGGATGGTGACCTCGTCCCCATCCTCGACCGAGGTGTCCAGCCCGTCGAGGAAGCGGATGTCCTCCCCCTCGACGTACACGTTCACGAAGCGACGCAGGTCACCGTCCTCGGCGATCCGGTCGCGCAACCCGTCGTAGCGCTCGTACAGCCCGTCGAGCACCTCCCCGACCGTGGTGGCCTCCTCGACGTTGGCCTCCGCCTCGCCGGCGGTGACCGTCCGGAGCTGCTGTGGGATCTTGACTGTTACAGCCATCGGAGGGCGATACTAGACCGCGCCGGCGGCGGCGTGGTCGAGCCCCAGGGTCTCCTCGAAGGAGCTCGTGGTGGCGTCGATCTCGTGCACGGCGAAGGACCCGCGCACGGCGTCGAGGGTCTTCAGGCCCTCGCCGGTGATCACCAGCACCACCCGCTCGTCCGGGTCGATGTCACCCCGCTCGGCCAGCTTGCGAAGGACGGCGGTGGTGACGCCTCCGGCGGTCTCGGTGAAGATGCCGGTGGTCTCGGCGAGGAGGCGGATGCCCTCGCGGATCTCGTCGTCGGTGACCGCGTCGATCCCTCCGCCGGAGCGCCGGGCGAGCTCGACCGCGTAGGGACCGTCCGCGGGGTCGCCGATGGCGAGCGACTTGGCGATCGTGTCGGGCTTGACCGGCTGGCACACGTCCCGCTCGGCCTCGTAGGCCTGGGCGACCGGCGAGCACCCCTCGGCCTGGGCCCCGTTCATGACCGGCACCGCGTCGTCGAGGAGGCCCACCTCCCGCCACTCCTCGAAGCCGCGTGCGATCTTCGTGAACAGCGACCCCGAGGCGATCGGCACGACCACCCGGTCGGGCGCCTCGAAGCCGAGCTGCTCGGCCACCTCGAAGGCGACCGTCTTCGACCCCTCGGCGTAGTAGGGCCGGACGTTCACGTTCACGAACGCCCAGTCGCGCTCGCCGGAGAGCTGCGTGCAGAGCCGGTTCACGGCGTCGTAGTTGCCGCGCACGGCCACGAGGCGCGTGCCGTAGACGCCGGTGGCGAGGATCTTCTGCTCCTCGAGGTCGGCCGGGACGAATACGTAGGACTGGAGCCCCGCGGCCGCCGCGTGGGCGGCCACCGCGTTGGCGAGGTTGCCGGTCGAGGCGCACGCGACCACCTCGAAGCCGAGCTCCTGCGCCTTGGGGATGGCCACGGAGACCACCCGGTCCTTGAAGGAGTGGGTCGGATTGGCGGCGTCGTTCTTGACCCAGAGCTCGCGGATGCCCAGCCGCTCGGCCAGGCGGTCGGCCCGCACGAGCGGCGTCATCCCCGTGGGGAGCGCGCTGCGCGGACGGGTCTCGAACGGCAGGAAGTCCGCGTAGCGCCAGATCGACGCGGGGCCGGCCTGGATCTTGCGGCGCACGGACTCGGCATCCAGGTCCGAGAAGTCGTAGGCCACCTCGAGCGGTCCCCAGCACTCCTCGCAGGAGAACCTCGCCTCGAGCGGGTATCGCTTTCCGCATTCCTTACATCTCAGCGCCTCTACCACGAAAAAGCCTCCGTCGTCTCGTATGTCGTGACGGAGGCTGATGGAGCGCTTCGCCACATCTCCCAGGCCGTTCATTGGAGCCTGATGGAATTGGCACCGTTCGCTTCGGACAAGTCCGTCACGATGGTTGCCGGGGCTTCACCGGGCCGTGTCCCTCCACCCCTCTCGATGCGTACTGCCTACTGCTATGTGGACCGACACTATATCGGCTGACCGGATGTGGGTGGCAGGGCACCCCGAGCCGCGACCGCAAAGTTGCGCTACAGCTAAACTGCCGGGAGATGGCCGAACGCATCTTCCTCAACCTTCAGGGGCGGGGCGTCCTGAATCTCCCGGCCGCGGTTCGCAGGCGCCACCTCCTCGACGAGCCCGGGGCCCAAGTCGAGCTGGTGGAGCGCGAGGGAGTCATCGAGCTTCATCCCCAACTACCGCGTCCAGCCGACCAGGCCTGGTTCTGGTCCGCGCGCTGGCAGGAAATGGAGCGCGAGGCTGACGAGGATGTCCGCGCCGGCCGCGTGGCTCGCGCCGAGGGCGTCGAAGAGTTCCTGGCGGAACTCGACGAGTGAAGTTCGAGCGCACCGGACGCTTCAAGCGCGACTACAAGGACCTCCCAGACCACCACAGGGACAAGTTCCGCGCGGCCGCGCGAGACTTTCACGAGGGTGCCGTCAGGGCAGCGGCAGGGGAGGCTCACCCCTGGCCCAACTCGCAACGCGTCAAGCCCGTCGAAGGCGCCCAGGGCGTCTGGGAGATGACTTGGAGCTGGACCGACCCCGACGGGCGCGCCACCTGGGAGTGGATCGAGATCGACGGCGAGCGCGCAGTCCTCTGGCGCCGGATCGGCACCCACGTGGTCTTGAAGAGTCCGTAGGTTGGGATCGAAGGCACCCCGGACGAGCACCCCGGTCCCCGCAGGTGAACGCCTGCCCGCCTAGAATCAGCTCCGTGCCCCCCGCCGAGGACCCCCTCAGACGCCATGCCGAACCTACCGAAGCCACGTCTGAGGCGCGGAGAGCGCGCACGAGCTGACGGCCCGGCCGCGCCGGCCGCTCCCAGCGAGCCGCGCGTCGAGGAGGTGGCCCACAACGGGCTGCGCTGGATCAACCTGGAGCGCCCCGGCCCGGCCGAGCAGGCCTGGCTCGAGGAGCACTTCGACTTCCATCCCCTGGCCTACGAGGACGTCCGCTCCCGCAACCAGCGGCCGAAGATCGACGACTACCCGGGCTACACGTTCATCATCCTGAACTTCCCGGTGTTCGACAAGGCCATGGGACGGCTGAACGCCGGCGAGGTCGACATCTTCATCGGGCCCGACTTCCTCGTCACCCTCCCCAACGTCCGGCTCAGCCCGCTCGAGTACCTGTTCGAGCGCTGCCGGGGCTCGGAGGAGCAGCGCGAGGCCCTGTTCTCGAAGGGGCTCGGCTACCTGCTTTACAAGATCGTCGACGACTCGATCGACTACTGCTTCCCCATGCTCCGCAAGATGGGCAACAAGCTCGAGCGGGTGGAGAACGAGATCTTCGAGGGGCGCTCCGAGGAGGTCGTGCGCGACATCTCGAACGTCAAGCAGGAGATCATCAACTTCCGCACGGTCATCCGCCCCCAGCGCCCGGTGCTGCGCGACCTCGAGCGCACCAAGCAGCGCTACCTGGCCGGCGAGCTCGAGATCTACTTCGAGGACGTGGTCGACGCCTCCGAGCGCGTCTGGGACATGCTCGAGACCTTCAAGGAGAAGGTCGAGGCCCTCGAGGACACCAACGAGTCGGTGCTCTCACACCG
>JACCZP010000158.1 GCA_013695885.1 Thermoleophilaceae bacterium
TCAGGCGACGATTAGCCTCAGGCCGCACCCATGACCAGCCGGGTCCCCGAAGCCGAGAAGGATGCAACCGCTCGACAGCGGGCCGTGCCGTCGGACGACCAGGCCGAGTTGCGGCGAGACATCCGGGGGCTGGTGGAGCTGCTCGGCCAGACCCTGGTCCGGCAGGAGGGCGCCGACCTGCTGGAGCTCGTCGAGCGTGTCCGGCACCTCATCCGCACCGATCGCGAGGCCACGGCGGCCGTGCTCGGCGGCGTCGACCCGGGAACCGCGATCTCCCTCGTGCGGGCCTTCACGGCCTACTTCCACCTCGCCAACGTTGCCGAGCAGGTCCACCGCGGCCGGGAGCTGGCCGCCGTCCGGGCCCGCCGCGGCACCTGGCTCTCGCGGGCCGTCGACCGCATCGCCGATGCGGGCATCCCCACCGGCGAGCTCGCCGCCGAGGTCGGTCGTCTCGCCGTCAGGCCGGTCTTTACGGCCCACCCGACCGAGTCCGCCCGCCGTACCGTGCTGGAGAAGCTCCGTGAGGTCGGCGGCCTGCTCGACGAGTCGGGCGGGCTGCTCCGCTCGGACGGCACTCCGGCCGATCCCGTCAGAGAGCGCCGGACCCGGCGGCGCCTCGAGGAGCTCATCGACCTGCTGTGGCAGACCGACGACCTGCGCATCGCGCCCCCGGACGTGGTCGACGAGGCCCGCAATGCGGTCTACTACTTCGACGAGCTGCATCGCCACGCGGTGCCCCACGTGCTCGAGGTGCTCGTCGAGGAGTTGGCTCGGCTCGGGCTCGAGGTGCCGCTCGACGCGCGTCCGCTCGAGTTCGGAAGTTGGATCGGCGGGGACCGTGACGGCAACCCCAACGTGGCGCCCGAGACCATCCTGGAGGTGCTCGGCCTCCAGCACGAGCACGGCATCCGCGACGCGCTCGCGATCGTCGACGAGCTGCGCGGCGAAGTGTCCTCGTCGGTGCGGGTCAGCGGCGCCACGCCGGCTCTCGAGGCTTCGCTGGCGCGCGACCTTGAGCTGCTGCCCGACCTGGACCCCCGGTACCGCCGCCTCAACGCGGAGGAGCCGTACCGGCTGAAGCTCACCTGCGTCCGCCAGAAGCTGCTGAACACGCGCCGCCGCCTGGCGGAGTCCCGGCCGCCCGAGTCCGGCCGCGACTACTTCGGCGCCGGTGAGCTGCTCGCCGACCTGGCCGTGGTGCGCGACTCGCTGCTGGCCAACCGCGGCGAGCTGATCGCGCACGGGCGGCTGGAGAGCGCGATGCGCACGCTTCGTGCCTTCGGCCTCCACCTGGCGACGCTGGACGTGCGCGAGGATGCGAAGGCCCATCATCGCGCGCTCGCCCAGCTGTTCGACCGCCTCCATGAGCACGAGCGCCGCTACGAGGAGCTGCCCCGTGAGGAGCGCCGGGAGCTGCTGGCCGGTGAGCTTCGCTCGCGCCGCCCGCTCGCCGGCAGCCCCCCGCCGCTCGACGAGGAGGGCGCCCGTACCTTCCAGGCGTTTGCCGCGATCCGCACGGCCCACGAGCGCTACGGCGAGAACGTGGTCGAGTCGTACATCGTCTCGATGTGCCGTGGGGCCGACGACGTCTTCGCTGCCGTGGTGCTCGCCCGCGAGGCCGGGCTCGTCGACCTCCACGCCGGCGTCGCCCGCATCGGCTTCGTTCCCCTGCTGGAGACGGTGGAGGAGCTGCGATGCGCCGACCGCGTGCTCGCCCAGATGCTCGAGGAGGAGAGCTACCGCCGCATCGTCGCGCTGCGTGGGGACGTACAGGAGGTGATGCTCGGCTACTCGGACTCCAACAAGGCGGCCGGGATCACGACCAGTCAGTGGGAGATCTACCGCGCTCAGCAGCGCCTGCGCGATGTCGCCCGCCGCCACGGGGTTCGCGTGCGGCTCTTCCACGGTCGGGGCGGCACGGTCGGTCGCGGGGGTGGACCCACTCACGACGCGATCCTCGCCCAGCCCTCGGGCACGCTCGACGGCGAGATCAAGCTCACCGAGCAGGGCGAGGTCATCTCCGATAAGTACCTGCTTCCGAGCCTGGCGCGGGAGAACCTCGAGCTCACGCTCGCCGCCGCCTTGGAGTCCACCGTGCTGCACCGGAGCCCGCGCTACTCCGAGGAGACGCTGGCCCGCTGGTTCGAGGCCATGGACACGGTGTCCGCCGCCGCGTTCGGGCGCTATCGCGCACTCCTCGACGACCCCGACCTTCCGGCCTACTACTTCGCCTCCACCCCGGTCGAGCTGCTCGCCGAGCTTCATCTGGGCTCCCGGCCGGCCCGCCGGCCCGACTCCCGTGAAGGTCTGGACGCGCTCCGCGCGATTCCGTGGGTCTTCGGCTGGACCCAGTCACGCCAGATCCTCCCGGGTTGGTTCGGGGTCGGCACGGGGCTGGCCACCGCCCGCGAGGCCGGCCTTGGGGACCGGCTGCGGGAGATGCAGGTGGAGTGGACCCTGTTCCGCAACTTCCTGTCCAACGTGGCCATGACCCTGGCGAAGACCGACATGGAGCTCGCCGGCCACTACGTCCGCCGTCTGGTGCCGCCGGAGCTCCACCCGGTCTACGAGACGATTCGAGCCGAGCACGACCTCGCCGTGGCCGAGCTGCTCGGAATAACCGGCGAAGACGAGCTGCTCGGCGATAACCCGGTCCTGCGGCGCACGCTGAGCGTCCGCGACGCCTACCTGGCGCCGATCCACTACCTCCAGGTCGCCCTCACCGAGCGCTGGCGGGCCGACCGCCAGGCCGGGCTCGACTCCGATCCGGACGTCGGCCGGGCCCTGCTCCTGTCGGTCAACGGCATCGCGACCGGCCTGCGGAACACCGGCTGAGCGCATGGTCACCCGGCGGGCGGCTCGGCTTCGACCGGCCTCGGCCGTCAGGCTTACGAAGGTCCGCCACTCGCCGGGCACGCCCCTCAGTACCTCCGTCCCGCGGTAGCTGAGCGCGCAGGTCGAGCCCGAGGCCGCTTCGCTCAGCGTGCCCGACACGAGCACCTCGCCCACACTCGCGAGCGCCATCACGCGGGCGGTCACCGCGCGGCGGGCCTCGCGCCGGCCTGTCAGGTCGCCGGGGCGCCGTCGGCCGCGCTGTGCAGCGCGGCGATGTCGAGCTTGCCCATTCCGAGCA
>JACCZP010000196.1 GCA_013695885.1 Thermoleophilaceae bacterium
GCGCGGATGAGCACCGCGGCGCCCGTCCCCTCCTCCTCGCAAACGGCGTTGAGCAGGGCGTGGACGCCGTAGGAGCGGTAGACGTAGGCCGTGCCCGGGGACATGAACAGGGTCCGCGTGCGCCCGGTGAGGCCGATGTGGGCGTGGCAGGCGGCCTCCACCTGGTGGTAGCTCTCGGTCTCGACGATGCGTCCGGCGGTCTCGCCATGGCGCAGGACGCAGCCGACCATGGCCTCGGCGACGGCGTGGACGGACCGCGCGTAGAAGGCCTCCGTCCGCGGATCATGCGGCGGGGCAGGCACCGGGTCGCCGCCGTTCGCCGGCGTGAGCATCCTCGCCCGGCCGCTCGTCCGCGCGGTCACCCGGCGGCGGGCTCGAGCTCCGCGCGCGCGCGCTCGATCTGGGTACGCACCCGGGCCAGGGACGTGCCGCCCTCGGACACCTTGGTCTCGAGCCAGCCGTGCTCGCTCAGCACGCCGGCCAGGGCGGCAGGCGGGAGGTCGGGGGCCAGCTCGCCGAGCTCGGCCTCGGTGAGCTCGGACAGGCGCCGGCCCGAGTCGACCGCGTGGCGCACGAGACCGGCAACTACGCCGTGCGCCTGGCGGAAGGGCACATCGCGGGTGACGAGGAGGTCGGCCACGTCGGTGGCGGCGAGCATCTCGTCGGCGGCGGCGGCGGCCATGCGCGCACGGTCGAACGTGATGCCCTCGAGCATGCGGGCGGCTACGCTCAGGGAGAGCTCGAGCGTGTCGACCGCATCGAAGAGGTGCTCCTTGTCCTCTTGGAGGTCCTTGTTGTAGGTGAGCGGCAGGCCGTGGAGCACCCCGTGCAGAGCGCTCAGGTGCCCGACCACGCGCGGGGCCTTGGCCCGGAGCAGCTCGGCGGCGTCGGGGTTCTTCTTCTGGGGCATGATCGAGGAGCCCGACGCGAACGCGTCGGCCACCGAGCAGAAGCCGAACTCCTCGCTCGACCACAGCACGATCTCGGCGCCGAGCTGCGAGAGGTGGGTGGCGCAGGTGGCCGCGGCCGAGAGGTAGTCGAGCACGAAGTCGCGATTGGAGACGGCGTCGATGGAGTTGGGGGCCACCGAGGCGAAGCCGAGCTCGCCGGCCAGCGTGGCGCGGTCGGTGTCGAAGTTCACCCCGGCCAGGGCGCCGGCGCCGAGCGGCAGCTCGTCGGAGAGCGTGCGGCAGAGGCGGAAACGCTCGCGGTCGCGGCGGAGCTTCCACAGCCAGGCCAGCAGGTGGTGGGAGAGGTAGACCGGCTGGGCGCGCTGGAGGTGGGTGTAGCCGGGCAGCGGCCAGTCGAGGTGGCGCTCGGCGAGATCCAGAAGCGCGGCCATGGCCTCGGTGCAGAGCGCGGCGGCGCCCTCGGCGCTATCGCGGACGAACATCGCGACGTCGGTGGCCACCTGGTCATTGCGCGAGCGGGCGGTATGGAGGCGCCCGCCCACCGGTCCGGCCAGCTCGGTGAGCCGGCGCTCGATGGCCATGTGCACGTCCTCGTCGTGGGGATGGACCTCGAAGCGAGCGCTCTCGACCTCCTCGGCGACCCGGTCGAGGCCCTTGAGCAGGACCGCGACGTCGTGCTCGGCGAGGATGCCCCGCGCGCCCAGCATCCGCGCGTGGGCGCGCGACTGCGCGAGGTCGTACTCCGCCAGGCGGAAGTCGTAGGAGACCGAGGAGTTCAGCGCCCGGAAGAGCTCGTCCTGCGGCTCCGCGAAGCGCGACACGGGGCGGCAGTCTAGGGCTGTGGCGGGACGGCGCCGGAGGCAGGAGACGCCCCGGCCGCGGATGGCCGGGCGGCGTCCGGCCGCCGCCGGAGCTCCTCCAGCACCTCGGCCAGGGCGGTGACCACCCGCTCGACCTGACCGTCGGACAGCGCGGGGAAGAACGGCAGCGCCAGCGCCCGGGCCGAGACCTCCTCGCACTCCGGGAGCTCCCCCGGACGGTGGCCGAAGCGCTCGCGGTAGAAGGAGAGCAGGTGGATGGCCGGCAGGTAGGGCTTCGAGTCGACGCCGCGGGCTCGCAGGCCCTCGATGGCGGCGTCGCGGTCCACGCCGGGCGGTACCAGCACCACGTAGACGAACCACGAGCGGCGGTCACCGTCGGCGTCGGCACAGGGGAGCTCGAGGCCCTCGACCACGGACAGCGCCCCCGAGTAGAGCCCGGCGATCCGCGCGCGGGCGGCGAGCATGTCGTCGAGGCGCTCGAGCTGGGCCACGCCGAGCGCGCAGGCGATGTCGGAGAGGCGGTAGTTGAAGCCCAGGCGGTCGTGGTCAAGCCAGCCCATGTCCGGCGCCCGGCCCTGGTTTCGCTCGGAGTCAAGGCGTGCGCGCACGGCCGCGTCGGGCGCGACGACCATCCCCCCCTCCCCAGTGGCGAGCTGCTTGTTCGCGTAAAAGCCGAAGGTGGCGAGGTTCCCCCGGGCGCCGACGAGCGAGCCGTCGGCGTGCTCGGCGCCGAGGGCCTCGCAGGCGTCCTCGACGATGAACAGCCCCGAGGCCGCCGCCGTGCGCTCGAAGGCCGGCATGTCCGCCGGGTAGCCGAAGATGTGCACGGGCAGCACGCCCGTCGTACGCGGCCCGACCGCGGCCGCGGTGGCCTCGGGATCGAGGTTGAAGGTGCGCCGGTCGATGTCGCAGAAGACCGGCCGCGCCCCCTCGTAGAGGACCGCGTTGGCAGAGGCCACGAAGGAGAAGGGGCTGGTGATGACCTCGTCGCCGGCCTCGACCCCGCACGCGCGCAGTGAGAGGTGAAGGCCCGCGGTCCCGCTCGACACCGCGGTGGCGTGCTCCACACCGATGCGCCGAGCGAAGCGCTCTTCGAACTCGCGGAGCCGGGGGCCGAGCGACCACCGGCCCGAGCGCAGCGTCTCGAGCACGAGCTCCTCCTCGCGGGCGCCGACCACGGGCCCGGCGAGCGGGATCGGCTCGCTCACCCCGGAGGGGCGACCGCGGCGGCGTCCTCGGTACGCGCTCGTCCCCGATCCACGCGACCGGGCAGCATCCCAGCCTCGAGGGAGTCGACCAGCGCGTCCCAGCTCGCCTCGATCACGTTCTCGGACACGCCGATGGCCCCCCACTGCTCGGTGCCGTCGCTGGCGTCGAGCAGCACGCGTGTCACCGCGCCGGTGCCCTTGGCCTCGTCGAGGATGCGAACCTTGAAGTTCACCAGCTCGATTTCGCGCAGGTGGGGGTAGGTCTCGCCGATCGCCCCGCGCAGCGCCCGGTCGAGCGCGTGCACGGGACCGTTGCCCTCCGCGGTCCGCACGTAGCGCTCGCCGTCCACCCAGATCTTGATCGTGGCCTCGGTCTCGACCTTGCCGTCCTCGCGCTTCTCGACGATCGTGCGGAAGGACTCGAGCCGGAACAGGGGCGCGTACTCGCCGGTCTCGCGGCGCACGAGGAGGTCGAACGAGCCGTCGGCGGCCTCGAACTGGTAGCCGCCGTGCTCGAGCGTCTTCACGCGCTCGAGCACCCGCGCGGCCGTCTCGTCGTCGAGATCGATGCCGGACCGGGCGGCGCGCGCCTGCACCGTGCCTCGCCCGGAGACCTCCGACAGCAGCAGCTCGCGGGCGTTGCCCACCGACGCGGGATCGACGTGCTCGAAGGTGCGGGCGTCGCGGACCACGCCGGCCACATGCATGCCGCCCTTGTGGGCGAACGCGTTACGGCCGACCCAGGGCTGGTCGGGATCGGGGGTGACGTTGCAGATCTCGTCGACCAGATGCGCGGTCTCGGTGAGCCGGACCAGGCGCTCGCGCCCGATGCAGGGGTGGCCCAGCTTGAGCTCGAGCGCGGGGACGATCGAGACCAGGTTGGCGTTTCCGCAGCGCTCGCCGTACCCGTTGATCGTGCCCTGGACGTGGCGGGCCCCGGCCTCCACAGCGGCCAGCGAGTTGGCCACGCCGCAGCCGAGGTCATCATGCGTGTGGATCCCGAGGCCCACCGACCCGCCGAGCTCGGCGCGGACTCGGGCCGTGGCCGCGGCCACTCCGCCCGGCAGGCTCGCACCGTTGGTGTCGCAGAGCACGATCCACTCCGCCCCGGCGTCGGCCGCCGCGCGCAGGCAGCGCAGAGCGTAGGCGGCGTCGTCCCCGAAGCCGTCGAAGAAGTGCTCGGCGTCGTAGACCACTCGTTTGCCCTGGGCGCGCAGGAAGCCCACCGAGTCGGCGATCATGGCCAGGTTCTCCTCGGCCCCGACCTGGAGCACCTTCTCGAGGTGAAGCGACCAGGTCTTGCCGACCAGCGTGCACACCGGGGCGAAGGAGTCGGCCAGGCCGCGCAGCGCGGGGTCCTCCTCGGCGGCCACGCCGCGACGGCGGGTCATGCCGAAGGCGCTCACCTGGGCGTGCTCGAACCGCGAGCGGCCGAGCTCGTGGAAGAACGCGCGCTCCTTGGGGTTCGAGCTCGGGAACCCGGCCTCGATCAGGTGGACCCCGAGGCCGTCGAGCGCCTCGGCCACGCGCAGGCGCTCGTCGACCGACAGGGACATCCCCTCCCCCTGCATGCCGTCGCGGAGGGTGGTGTCGTATACGAGGACGGGCTCGGCCACGGGCCTTCGAGCCTAGGGAACCGGCGGCCGTCTAGGCCCGCGAGGGCACGGCGACCGGGTCGAGCCACTCGCGGTAGCGCGGCGCCCGGCCACACAGGGCGTCGTCGAAGACCTGCTGGACCGCCCGGGTGATCTCGCCGGGGTCGCCGATCGGGTGGTCGTCGATCTCACGCACCGGGGTCAGCTCCGCGGCCGTGCCGGTGAGGAAGACCTCCTCGGCGAGCACGAGCTCCGCTCGGGCGATGTCGCGCTCGACGACCTGGAAGCCGAGGTCGCGGGCGATGGTCATCACCGACTTGCGGGTGATCCCGTCGAGGATCGAGGCCGAGTGCGGTGGCGTGGCGATGACCCCCTCGCGCACGACGAAGATGTTCTCGCCGGTGCCCTCGCAGACGTGGCCGTGCTGGTCGAGCAGGATGGCCTCCTCGTAGCCCGCGCGCCGCGACTCGACCTTGGCCAGCACCGAGTTCAGGTACTGACCGCTGGCCTTGGCGTGCGGGATCAGCGAGTCGGGCGAGATGCGCCGCCACGGCGAGGTCTTGGCACGGATGCCCCGCTGCTTGCCCTCCTCCCCGAGGTAGGCCCCCCACTCCCAGGCCGCGATGGAGACCTCCACCGGGTTGTCGAGCGGGTCGAGGCCCATCGGGCCGTAGCCGCGATAGGCGATCGGCCGGATGTAGCACGCGCGCAGGCCGTTGCGGACGATCAGCTCGTGGGTGGCCTCGCGGAGCTCCTCGAGCGAGAATGGGAGCTCCATGTAGTACAGCTCCGCCGAGCGCTCGAGGCGCTCGAGGTGCTCGCGGTGGCGGAAGATGGCCGGGCCCTCGTCGGTCTCGTAGGCGCGGATGCCCTCGAAGACGCCGGTGCCGTAGTGCATGCCGTGGGTGAGCACGTGTACCTTCGCGTCCTCCCAGGCGACGAACTCCCCGTTCATCCAGATGAGGTCCGCGGTGGTCACGTGCTGCCCCCTCTCAGAGGTTGGCGAGGTCGGCCTCGGTGGCCTCCTCGGTGCTGGCGTCGCCGCCGAGGTCGGAGGTGC
>JACCZP010000094.1 GCA_013695885.1 Thermoleophilaceae bacterium
AGGCCGAGGCGCTCGGCGGCGAGCGCGGCCGTCTGCACACCCTGTTCGTCGACGGCCACCACGGCGTCGAGCGGGCGGCGGCGGGCGAGCTCCTCGATCCGCGCGGCGGCCCGCACGGGCGCTGCCAGGTCCACCTCGAGCGCCCCGTCGCCTGCGGCCTCCGCCAGGGCCTGACGAGCGTCGGAGGCCACGACGGCCTCGACCCCGAGCTTGCGGGCCGCGACCAGGAAGTCGTGGGCGCGGTAGGTGGAGGTCGGGACGACGAAGAGGACCCGGGCCACGGACGCTACCGCCGACCGTCGCGCGCCGAGCGGTAGAGCTCGAAGCCCACGCGCGCCAGCATCCCGGGCAGCTCGCGCATGGGGTCTCGGTCCTTGTCGCGCTCCTCCTCCGATAGCTCCGCCCAGGTCACGAGCTGGGGATGCAGCCTGCGCTCAGGGTCCTTCGCACCCGACGTGCGGCGCCATCCGTCACGCTCGAGGTCCCGGCACCAGCGGTCGTGCTCGAGACGTGCGAGCTCCTCGACCTCCTCCTCCGACAGCGCCGCGACGGCGGTCGCGGGGTCGGCGAGGGGGTCGGGCACGATCACGAGCCCCGCGGCCGCGAGCTTCGGGCCGATGCCGTCGGCGAAGCGGCGGTTCGACTCCTTGAGGACGTCCGGCAGCTGCTCCCACGGGCGCATCGATGGGTTCTCCTCGGGAGTGCGGCCCTTGAGGCGCTCGGCGTGGACGTACTGCTCGTGCTTGGCCCGCGCCAGCACCTCGCCCGTCCCGCGGAGGAGGAGCTCGGGGGTCAGCGTGCGGCTCAGCACCCCGAAGGCGGCGACGCCCTCACGCGCCCCGACGGACGCCCGCAACGCGGTGGCGATGCCGTCCTGCTCGTCCTGCACCGCCACCACCACGCGAGCGAGCCCGAGGTCCCGGTTGGTCCGGAGGGCGAGGGCGGCCGCCAGCGCGTCGGTCTCCCGGGGGAGCGTCACGTAGGCGACGCTCGGCGCCGCGCCGGCGCTCGGCGCGCGCACGGGATCGAGGTCGCCCACCGCGGGACCCACCGTCCGCGCCTCGATCTCGCAGAGGTCGGCCAGCTCCGGATGGCAGCGCACCAAGGCGTCGATCTCGCGCCCGGCCTCGGGCCCGAGGACCGTCACGCGAAGGCGGCGCTCGCCCGCCGCGGACGCCTCACGCCACCGCGCAGCCACGTGAAGGAGCATCCGGCGCCCGAGCTCTTCGAGTCCGACGAGCATGACGTGAGGTGATCCGGCGTCGTGCTCGAACGGATGCTCCTCGAGCATCACCCGGGCCGCAGCGTCGGTGACGTTGAAGAACTCGAGCCGCAGATCGTCGCGCTCCGCGCGCCCGAGCTCCTCGGCGCCGAGGAGTCGCCAGAGGTCGAGGTCGTCGAGGTGGACGAAGGCGGTGAGCGCACCTGAGCGGCGCCGGGGCACGAGACGCGCGGCGAGCGCCACCTGCGCGTTCACGCCGTCGTCACCGCAGGTGGCCACGAGGTGCCGGGCTCGATCGGCGCGCGCGCGAGCCAGCAGCCGCTCGTCGCTCGCGTCCCCGGCCAGCACCGGGATGTGGCGCTCGCGGCAGCTCCGGACGAGGGGGTTCTGCTCGTCGCGCTCGATCACCACGACGCGCAGCCCCGCCTCCCGGAAGGCGCGGGCGAGCTGGAACCCCTTGGCGCCGAGCCCGGCCACCACCACGTGGTCGCGCGCGAAGAGTCGGATGCGAAGCCGCTGGAGCTGCTCGCGGAACAGCGCGAGCACGGCGCCCACCGCGGCGTAGACCGCCACGAGCGGCGCCAGGGCACGGGCGACGTCGAGCTGCCAGGGAGTGGGTGGAGGCGTCCCTCCGGACTCGAGCACGAAGAGCTGCAGCGAGCGGTAGAGCGAGTCGGAGAACGACAGCTCACCGTCCCTCGGCGGCAGGAGCTCGAAGCCCACCTGGCCGAGCACGAGCGCAGTGAGGGCCAGGGCGCCCACGAGCGCCCACTGGTACTCACGGATGGACCTCGCGATCCGCACGGCCGCCTATCTTGCTCGGCGCGGCTGACGGTGTCAGCCTCTCAACGGCTCATCGCGCTACCGTCGGAGGCCCCGTGCCCTTGCATCGGACATGACCTCCAGCCAGAGCTCCGACACGGAGCCCTTCCTCGCGATCACCGACGAGGCGCGTGAGAAGGTGATGGGCTTCCTCGGCCAGGCCGATGAGCCGGAGCGCCAGGCCATGTGGGTGGAGATCACCGGGACCCAGGGCAACCGGTACGTCTACGACATGTACCTGCGTCCGCTGGAGGAGGCCGGACCCTACGACGCCATCGAGCACCACGAGGGACTACCGGTGGTGGTCCCCGAGTCGAGCTTCGACGTGGTGCGCGGGGCCACGATCTCCTGGTCGAGCGACCTGACGGACGGGGGGCTGCGCCTGGACGGGCTTCCCACCCCGAGTCCCGCCCTCGGCGGCGCACCGGCCGACCTCTCCGGCGACGTCGCCCAGCGCGTGCTCCAGGTGCTCGAGCGCCAGATCAACCCGAGCATCGCCGCCCACGGTGGTCGCGCCGACCTCGTGGCCGTCGAGGAGTCCGCCGCCTACCTTCGCCTGAGCGGAGGCTGCCAGGGCTGCGGGATGGCCAGCGTGACGCTCAACCAGGGCATCGAGGTGGCCCTGCGCGACGCGGTCCCCGAGATCGAGCGCGTGGTGGACGTGACCGATCACGCGAGCGGCGATAACCCGTACTTCGAGCAGGCGAAGAAGTAGGGCGCCGAGCGAAGCGCTCGGCGCCCCGGTCCGCTTCCTTAGGGGCTTACCGCCTCGCCGTCCGAGGACGAGCCGGGCGTGGAGGACTCGGTGGCCGTGCTCTCCTCCGGCGCGCTCTCGGTGGTCGACGCGCCGTCGGCCGCGGGGCTCGGCTCCTCGGCGGCGGTGCCGCTCTCCGAGGAGTCTGTCGCGGTGCCGGTGCCCTCGGAGGTGCTGTCCTCGGAGCCGCTGCTCGAGCCCGTGCCCGCCGACGAGCCCGCCGTGCCGTCCGAGGAGCCGGTCGAACCGGACGGGGTGTACGTGCTCGTCGAGCCCTCGCCGGTCGAGCCGGCGCCCTCGCCGGCCGTCGACCCGGCGCCCTCGCCCGCCGCGCCGGAGCCCTCCGGCGAGGAGCCGGACGTCCCGGCACTCGAGCCGGGTGATGTCGAGGCGCTGGAGCCGGAGCCGCCCGACGCCGCGCCGGAGCTCGTGGACCCGGTGGGCGACGTGGCCGAGGAGGTCGAACCGTCCCCGCCAACCGACCCGGAGCCCGCCGAGTACGAGGACGATCCGCTGCTGCTCGAGTACGTCGAGCTGCTCTGGGCTCCCGAGCCCGAGGAGCCGGAGGTCCCGCCGCTCGTGACGGCCGGGGCCTGAGGCGTGGTCGTAGTGGTGGAGTAGGTCGACGCGCCCGGGGACGTCGCGGAGTACCCACCCGACCCCCCGCCGGTCGACGATCCGTTGCCGTTGCCGTTGCCGTTGCCGTTGCCGTTGCCGTTGCCGTTCGACCCGTTGCTCGAGGCCTCGGCCATCTCCTCGGGCTGGACGATCGACGACGACTTCGCCGGGTTCGACGCGTACACCGTCGATCCCGTGGCGTACGCGTTGCTCGAGTGACCGAAGGTCTTCCACCCGTCCTTCCTCCAGGCGAGCGTGGAGGCCCTCCGCATGTCCGCCGAGCCGCCGAACCGGTCGAGCGGCGCGCGGACCAGCTCGCCCGGGTAGCGGGAGTTGCCCAAGAACCCGCGGGGGTTGCGAGCGCCGCCGTTCACGCGCGTCTCGAAGTGCAGGTGCGGCCCAGTGCTGCGACCGGTGCTACCGACGTAGCCGACGGTCTCCCCGACCCGCACGAAGGCGCCGAGCCGTGCCCCGAAACGCGAGAGGTGCGCATAGCACGTGGAGAACGACGAGGTGTGGCGGACGCAGACCATGTTCCCGTAGCCGCCGACGACGCCTCGGGTAGCGACGACGCCGCACTGGGCGGAGCCGACTCTGGTGCCGCTCGGCGCGGCGATGTCCTGCCCAGCGTGCTGGCGGCCCCATCGCGGGCCGAAGCCCGATGTCTGCGGCCCACCGACCGGGCGGCGGAGGTCCCCGTCGCCGCAGGCCGATCGCTGCGCGCGCTCGCGGGTGCGCTCACGCTCGCGCCGGCGCTCCTCGGCCCGCTCGCGGGCCTCTTCGCGCGGGTCGACCGCCGGCGGGGCGGGGGTGGCCGGAGGAGTGGGGTCGGTGGACGGAGGGGCCGGCGCGTCGCTCGGCGGTGTCGGGGACTCGTCGGTCGGCGGGGTCGGCGGGGTGTCCACCGGAGGGTCGACCGGGGGCGTCTCGCCTGGGGGATCGACCGAGGGAACGTCCACCGGCGGCGAGTCGGGCGGCGTCGTGTCGCCCCCCTCGTCGGCCGGCGGGTCCTGGTTCGGGGTCCCGGCGTCCGGGACGTTGGGGGTGCCCGCGTCGTCGGGAACGTCGGCGGGCGGGGAGTCCGAGCGTGGCGCCGCGGGAGCGTCCGGAGCGGCGGGCGTGCCGGCGCTCGGGCCGGGGTCGGAGCCCTCGCCTCCGTCGCGCCCGTCATCCGAGCGCCCATCGTCTCCCGAGTCACCGTCGGACGGAGAGTCGTCGGCCGGCGGGCTCGACGGCACCGAGCTCGACTCGGGGGCACGATCGTCGGAGCGCGAGTCGCCGCGGTCGGAGTCAGAGTCGGAGTCGTCGTCGCGGCCGGTCCGGTTCGAGGACTCGTCCGAGGACGCCGGGAGGTCCACGGTCGGGGCGTCGTCCGCGCCGGACGCCGCGACGAAGCGCACGCGGGAATCCCTGCCGGTCAGGGCTCCGCCGGACGTGCCCGAAGCGGCCCGCTCGGCCGCGCGCGCGCGGCGTTCGTCACGGGAGTCGGCCACCTTGGCTGCCACCCGGGGGCGCGAGGGGTTCGAGGTGTCGACGGCCAGCACGAGCGTCCTCGTCGGGCGTAGCGTGCTCCGAGACGCGACGGCTCCGGGCGTGCCGGCGGCCTCCGACGCCGCCGCGCGACGCGACAGCGCCGCCTCGAAGCGCAGCAGCGCGCTCCAGGTGCGCTCGTTGACGCGACCGGTACGGGGTAGACCGTTGCGGTCCTGGAACTCGCGCACGGCGGCGCGGGTGATCGGTCCGAAGAGGCCGTCGGCCTCGACCCCGAGCAGGCGCTGAATGGCGGCCACGGCCTCTCCGCGGGAGCCGATGCGAAGGAGGATGTCTCCACTGGGCGGTGCGGTGGAGCGCAGACGACTGGGCGAGGACGACGGCTGACCGGTGCCCACTGCCGCCAAGGCTTGAGTGGTCGGAGCGGCCAGGAGAGCCGCGCTCATGGCGACGGAGCCGCCCTTGCGGCGGCGGGTCTCCCTACGGCCCTTCTCCGCCGACACTCGGCGGCGGCGCGAGCGCTCGAGCGAGCGCTGCCATAGATCGTCGGACGCCAGATCGCGCTCCAAAGCGGACATCAACCACCCTCTTTTCCATTGCGGCCTACGGGGTTAGCTGTCGGGCTCGCGCTGAAAAGCTCGCGCTACGCCGTGCTCAGGACGGCGACTCGCCCCCGCGGCCACTGGCCGCCTTGGGTCCCCCGATCCCCGGTGCGACGGACGCCCCGGGAACTCGGCTTGTCAGGTTTCGCCGGGAGTTATAGCGGGCACTGCTCCGATCGTCCGTCGCTCGGGGTGCGAAAACCCCTGCATCCTGCAAGATGTCTTGCACTGGGTCGGGGGACAACCCCCGACGGCCCCTTGAAGTCAGTGCTCCTCGTCGTTCTCGTAGAGGCCTTCGAAGACGTCGCGGTAGCGCTCGTAGACCACGTCGCGCTTGACCTTCATGGTCGGCGTGATCTCGTCCTCCTGCTGGGCGAGGTCGTGGTCGAGGATCGCGAACTTCTTGACCTGGAGGACCTGGGCCAGGTCGCGGTTGGCCTCGTCGACCGCCTCCTGGATCTCCAGGCGCACGTTGTCGTCCTCGGCCATCTGACGCGCCATCAGGTCGCGGTTCTGCTGCCGGGTGCCGGTCTCCTCGCCCAGGGCATCGCGCTCGTCCTCGTCGATGGTCACGAGCGCCACGACGTAGTTCTTGTCGTTGCCGTACACCACCGCGTTCGAGACCCAGCGGCTCGCGGCGATCCGTGCCTCGATGGCCGGTGCGGGCACGTTCTCGCCGCTCGAGGTGACGAGGATGTCCTTCTTGCGTCCCGTGATCGAGAGGAACCCGTCCTCGTCGAAGGAGCCGACGTCGCCGGTGTGGAGCCACCCCTCCTCGTCGAGCACCTCGCCGGTGGCCTCCTCGTCGTTCCAGTAGCCGCGGAAGACCTGTGGGCCGCGGACGAGCACCTCGCTGTCCTCCTCGGCGAGCGCTATCTCGGTGCCCTCGAGCGGCCTGCCGACCGTGCCGAGCCGGAAGTCCTCAGGGTCGTTCAGCGACACCGCGGTCGAGCTCTCGGTTAGCCCGTAGCCCTCGAGCACGAGCACGCCACAGGCGTAGAAGAAGTCGAGCACATGCCGCGGCGCCGGCGCCGCGCCGGTGATGGCCATCCGCAGGCGGTCGCCGAACAGCTCGCGGACGTCGGAGAGGATCTCGTTGTCGGCCAGCCCGTGGCCGAGGGCGAGCAGCGGCCCGCGGCGCTTGCCGGCGTGCTCGGCGTCCTGCGCCCGCCGGCCGGCGTCGAGCAGCTTGGCGAACACCGCGCCCTTCGCCCCCTCCTCGGGGGGGAGCTCGGCGCGGGCGTGGTTGTAGATCTTCTCGAACACCCGCGGGGCGGCGGGGTAGTGGGTGGGGCGGTGCTCGGAGAGGTCCTCGATCAGCCGTTCGCGGTCTCCGCTCCAGAACGCGAGCTCCGCCCCCGCCCCGAGCGTCACCATCTGCATCATCCGCGTGAGGGTGTGGGCCAGGGGTAGGCCGATCTGCGTAACGGAGTCCTGATCGATGTCGGTGACGCTCGCGATCATCTCGCGGTTTGCCTGGTAGTTGGCGTGGGTGAGCATGCACCCCTTGGCCACTCCCGTGGTGCTCGAGGTGTAGATCAGCGAGAAGAGGTCGTCGCCCGAGAGGCCGTCCACGCGCTCGTCCACCTGCCCCTCGTCGATCTCCTCGCCGAGCTGGATCAGGCGCTCCAGGGCGATCGGGGCGGCGGGGTCGTCGTCGGTCTCGTCGTCCCCGGCGTCCTCGTCGCCGGCCTCTTCCGGGCCGTCCTCCTCCTCGTCGTCGCTGACGGCGGGCTCCCCACCCTCGAAGAGCACGACGTGCTCGAGGGCGGAGAGCTCCTCGCGCACCTCCTCGACGTTGCCCTGCTGCGCGCGGCCCCCGCAGAAGACGACCCTCGCGCCCGAGTCCTCGAGGACATGGCGGGCCTCGGCGCTCGAGTTCGTGTGGTAGATCGGAGCCACGACCGCACCGGCGCACAGGGCCCCGAGGTCGCACAGCGTCCACTCGACGCGGGTGTCACTGAAGATGGCCACGCGGTCGCCGGGCTCGACGCCGAGCGCGATCAGTCCCCGCGCGATCTCCCGAACGCGCCGTCCGAGGTCCTCGTAGGAGAGCTCGGCCCACTCCCGGCCCTCGCGGTAGCGCACCGCGGTGCCCTCCCGCTCCCTCGTGGCGGCGAGGACCATGGCGGGGATGGTCTGGGTGGCCGTGGCCTCCTCGCCGGCCGGCGGCGCGTCGCTCATGCGCTCCTCCTCGCCTCCTTCCGAGGCGGCGCTAGAGACCGGCGGGGTGGCGCACGGCGTAGCTCCCGCCGCCCCGCATGCCCTCCTGCCAACGCGTACCGCCGTCGGCGCGACCGCTCGTATCGAAGCGCAGACCGGCAACGACCATGAACATGTGCCCGGGGTTCGCGTAGATCGTGATCCAGCGTCCGGGACCCTTCGATCCCCAGCGCATGAATCCGCTCGAGTCGAGCGGGCGGTCGAGGAGCCCCGCTCCCGCGAGTGCGAAAGACACCGAGCCCGAGCAGTCGTAGCCACGATCGCGCCAGGCTCCGTGACCTCCGCCGTACACGTAGGGCTTGCGCGCGATCAGGTTCGCGGCCTCTACGACCTGGGCCACCGTCTGAGGGGCACCGGAGGGCGGGATGGCGTCGCCGCGTCCATCGAGGCCCGCCCGTGCGCCACGGACCGTGCGCCCGGTTTTGAGGGCGGCCTTCAAGTCCTTGATGTCCTGGCGCACCTCGTCGTCGGTCGCGGGCTCCGAGGGCTCGCTCTCGGCGCCCTCCGTGCTGGCCTCG
>JACCZP010000201.1 GCA_013695885.1 Thermoleophilaceae bacterium
ACCTACCCGTTCGCCGAGCTCTCGCGCGAGCTCCTCGACTCGGTGCTCGACATGCTCGACGGCCGCTACCCCTCCGAGGAGTTCGGCGAGCTGCGCCCGCGCATCGTCTGGGACCGCGTGGCCGACACCCTGCGCGCGCGCCGCGGGGCGCGCCAGCTCGCGGTCACCAACGCGGGCACCATCCCCGACCGCGGGCTCTACGGCGTCCACCTGCCCGACGGCCGCCGGGTGGGGGAGCTCGACGAGGAGATGGTCTACGAGGCCCGCCCCGGACAGACCTTCCTGCTCGGGGCGTCCTCCTGGCGAATCGAGGAGATAACCCGCGACCGGGTGATCGTGAGCCCCGCCCCTGGCGCCCCGGGGGCAGTGCCGTTCTGGCGCGGCGAGGGCGTGGGCCGCCCCATCGAGCTCGGGCGGGCGATCGGGGAGTTCTGCCGCACCGCGGTGGACAAGGAGCCCGAGGAGCTCATGGCCTCGCATGACCTCGACGAGCGCGCCGCCCGCAACCTCCTCGCCTACCTGCGCGAGCAGCGCGAGGCCACACGGGTCATCCCGTCCGACCGCTCGATCGTCGTCGAGCGCTTCCGCGACGAGATCGGCGATTGGCGGCTGTGCGTGCTCACCCCCTTCGGCGGCCGGGTCCACGCGGCGTGGGGCCTCGGCCTGTCCGCCAAGCTGCGCGACGAGCTCGGCCTCGAGGCCGACGCCATCTGGTCCGACGACGGCATCGTCGTCCACCTCCCCGACGCGGACGAGGCCCCGAGCGCGGACACGGTCCTCCTCGATCCCGACGACCTCGAGGACTTAGTCGTGCGCGAGCTCGGCTCCTCCGCGTTGTACGGATCGCGGTTCCGGGAGAACGCCGCACGCGCACTGCTCCTGCCGCGCGCCTATCCCGGCCGACGCACGCCGCTGTGGCAGCAGCGGCTGAAGGCCCAGTCGCTGCTCGAGGTGGCCAAGCGCTACGGCCAGTTCCCGATCGTGCTCGAGACCTACCGCGAGTGCCTGCGCGACGTGCTGGACCTTCCCGCCCTCGACGAGGTTCTGCGCGCGCTTCACCGCCGTGAGCTGACCCTGGTGGAGGTCGAGACCCAGCGCGCGTCGCCGTTCGCATCGTCGCTGCTCTTCGACTACGTCGCGACCTACATGTATGAGGGGGACACGCCGAACGCGGAGCGGCGCGCGGCCGCTCTGTCCCTCGACCGCGACCTGCTACGCGAGCTGCTCGGGCAGGAGGAGCTGCGCGAGCTGCTCGACCCCGCCGCCCTGGAGGAGGTCGGGGCCGACCTCCAGCGCACCAGCGACCGCGCGCGGGCGGCGAACACCGACGGCCTCCACGACATCCTGCGCGCGGTGGGCGACCTCTCGGTGGCCGAGGGTCAGGCCCGATGTCTCGACGCCGTGTCCGCGAAGCGGATGCTCGGCGAGCTGGTGCGCGAGCGCCGCGCCGTGGCCATGCGGATCGGCGGCGAGGAGCGCTTCCTGCCGGCCGAGGACGCCGGCCTCTACCGCGACGCGTTCGGCGCAGTCCCCCCCGGTGGCCTGCCCAAGTCCTTCCTCACGACCGTCGAGGAGCCGCTGGCGCGGATCACGCGGCGATACGCGCGCACGCACGGCCCGTTCACCACCGCGGAGCTGCGCGACCGCTACGGGGTGGACCCGTCATCGGTGCTGCGCGAGCTGGAGCGCTCGGGCGCGCTGGTGCGCGGCGAGCTGCGACCGGGCGGCACCGAGCGCGAGTGGTGCGACGCCGACGTCCTGCGGCGTCTGCGCCGAGCCTCGCTGGCCTCGCTGCGCCGCGAGGTGGAGCCGGCGGAGCAGCGCGCGCTCGCGCGACTGCTGCCCTCGTGGCAGGGGGTGGACCAGAAGCCCGCGGGCGGGGCCGGCGTGGACCGTCTGCGGGAGGTGCTCGTGCCGTTGCAGGGCCTCGCCCTGGCGCCCGAGGTGTGGGAGCGTGACGTGCTTCCTCGGCGCACGGGCTCGTACTCGCCCGCCTGGCTCGACTCGCTGTGCGCGTCCGGGGAGCTCGTGTGGGTTGGAGCGGGCGCGCTCGGACGCTCGTCGGGGCGCGTCGCCCTGTTCTTCCGTGAGGACGCCCGGTGGCTCGGGCCGCCGCCGAGCAAGGGCGAGCCCCCTTCGACGCCGCTGCATCACGCGCTGCGTGAGCGACTCTCGCACGGCGCGTGCTTCTTTACGGACCTCCTCGCGGACGTGACCTCCACCGAGGAGGGAGCGGTCATCGAGCCGGTGGAGCTCCAGGAGGGGCTCTGGGATCTCGTGTGGGCGGGGGAGGCGACCAACGACGCCTGGGCCCCGCTGCGTGCCCCCCGCCTTTCGCTCACCCGGGCCGCGGCCGAGCGCCCGCGGCGGTTCTCGCGACGGCGACGGCCCGCCGCACCGCAGACCCAGGGCCGCTGGTCGCTCACCGGCCCGCTGTTCGCGGACGCGCCGGACGCCGGCCCGCGCCTGCGAGCCCACGCCGAGCTGCTGCTCGAGCGCTACGGGATCGTCACCCGCGAGACGGTGCTGGCCGAGGGCATCCCCGGCGGCTTCTCGACCCTCTACCCGGAGCTGGTGAACCTCGAGACGCTCGGCACCGCGCGCCGCGGCTACTTCGTGGAGGGTCTCGGCGGCGCTCAGTTCGCCCTCGGCGCCGCGGTCGAGCGATTGCGGGCCGGGCGTGACGACGAGCCCGCCGGCGCGTTGGTGCTGGCCGCCACCGACCCGGCGAACCCGTACGGGGCCTCGTTGCCGTGGCCGAAGCGGGAGGGCTCCGGCGGGTCGGGGGTCAACGGGTCCGCCGAGGGCGCCGGGACGCGGGGGACTCCTCACCGTCGCGCCGCCCGCGTCGCCGGCGCCTACGTCGTGACCCTCGACGCCGAGCCCGCCCTCTACGTCGAGCGGGGCGGCAAGGGGCTGGTGCCCCTACGCGAACCGCTCGGGCCGAGCGGTGCACCCGAGCCCTGGCTTCCGGAGGCCCTCGACGCCCTCGCCGACGCTG
>JACCZP010000229.1 GCA_013695885.1 Thermoleophilaceae bacterium
ATCGCCATCGATGGGCGAATGGAGCTCTACACACCGCACGAGGTGCGTTCGACCTACCGGATATTGGACGGGAAGGGCGCCCGTCGCACGCTGCGCCGCTGGCGGGTCGGTGGAGTGGTCACCCGCAGCCGGCGGGGCGTGCGGGTGCTGCGTCGGCACGGCTTCCGGGTGGAGGCCCGGCGTGGCGGGGCGTTCTACCTGGTGCGGCGCTGAGCGAAGGCCTCGTAGACCTCGATCATGGCCTGACGCTGCCGCGCGGTGAGGCGCGGGTCGGCACGCACGGCGGCCACCACCGCGGGCGTCTGGCGCTCCTCGTCCGGGGTGCTTCCCGCCTCGGCGTACAGCGCTTCGGTCGACAGCTCGAGCGCGCCTGCGATGGCATCGAGCACGCGTTCGGAGGGCGCTCGCAGACCGCGCTCGATCTGCGAGAGGTACGGGTTGGAGATACCCACCGTTCGGGCCAGGTGACGCATCGAGAGGTCGGAGAGCTCGCGCTGGCGACGGATGATCTCGCCCAACGGAGTGCTCGCCCGGCCCGGCTGCGCACGGGAATCTCGCGCCTCATCGCCGGGTGCCCTCGAAGAGTCGGCCACCGCTCGAATGTAACCCCCGCAAGCGGGTAGGGTGGCTCCGATGGCGGAGGAGCGGCGGACGCCGACCCAGGGGGCGAAGCGCCTGTACGAGCAGGCCGAGTCGCAGACCGCCGAGGCGATGGAGCAGCTCGTGGGGCGCGAGGGCTTCGGCGAGCTGCTGGGGCGCGTGACCGAGAACGCCATGGCGCTCACGCGCGTGGGTCAGGGCATGCTCGACATGGGGGTCCGCAACCTACGGGTGGCCGGCCGTGAGGACGTCGTGCGTCTGGCCCGCCAGCTCGCGCGAACCGAGGACAAGCTCGAGCGGGTCCTCCAGGAGGTCGAGCGACTCGAGCAGAAGCTCGACGCCCAGACGAGCGAGCTCGGCGGGCTCTTCGAGCGCTCCGGCTCGGGCGGTGGCTCCACCTCCTCCGCCAAGGGCTCCGGCTCGTCGAGCGCCAAGCGCTCGAGCTCCAACGGGCGCTCGGGCGGCCGTCGGGCTTCGCGCTCGTCCTCGTGAACCCCGCCGCCCAGGTCGCACGCGCCCCCCGGGCGGCGGTCGAGTTCGCCAACATCCTCCTCACCACCGGGGACGCGCCCATCGGCCAGTCCCCGAAGGACGTGATCTGGACCCACCGCAAGGTCACGCTCTACCGCTACCGCAGCTCGGGGCGCACGCACCCCGTGCCGGTGCTGCTCGTGTTCGCACTGATCAACCGCCCGGATATCTTCGACCTCACGCCCGGTCGCTCGTTCGTCGAGTTCCTGCTGGGCGAGGGCTTCGACGTGTTCCTGCTCGACTGGGGAGTGCCCGACGAGGAGGACTCCGACATGGGCGTCGACTCATACGTGGTCGACGAGCTGCCCTGGGGCATCCGCGAGACCCTCCGCGCCTCCGGCGAGGAGGAGGTCTCCCTGGTCGGCTGGTGCATCGGCGGCACCTTCTGCGCGATGCACGGAGCCCTCGAGCCCCCCGACGGCCCGACGCGCAACATGGTCCTGCTCACCACGACCGTCGACACCACGCACTCGAGCTACGCACCGTGGGTGGCCCGAGAGTCCTTCGACGTCGACCGCGTGGCCGACACCCTGCCAGTCGTCCCCGGCCGCGCCCTCGACCTGATGAACAAGTCGATGAAGCCGGTGACGAACTTCTGGACCACGTACCGCCAGCTATGGGAAGGGGTGCTGGACGGAACAGCCAAGCGCGAGGCCTACCAGCCCATGGCCAAGTGGGTCGGGAACAACCCACCGTTCCCGAGCCGGGTCTTCCGCGAATGGGTGACGTGGCTCTACAAGGAGAACCGGCTGATCAAGGGCACGCTGCGGCTGCGCGAGCGCCCGGTCGACCTCGGCGCCATCGAGCAGAACCTCCTGGTGGTGACCGCGGACTCCGACCACATCACCCGACGCCCGGAGACGATGCCCATCCTCGACCGGGTCGGCAGCGAGGACGTGACCCACCTCGACCGCCCCGGTGGCCATATCGGCCTCATGGCCGGGTCGAGCGCGCGCGAGGAGATCTGGCCCGACATCGCCGACTGGCTGCGGGAGCGCTCGGACCGTTGAGCCTCCGGGCCCACCGCCCGAGCGCCGGGCCGTTACGGTCGCACCGGTAGGGCCCGCCGCGACCGGCGGGCGAGTGAGCCGCCTCCGGGCGGCGTCCACATAGGGGGGAAGAGGATGAGCGAGGGACAGCGAAGCATGGCGGCATCCACCACCGGCGAGGGCTCGCAGGAGCTCGAGGGCCGCGTCGCCCTGGTCACCGGCGGCAACCGCGGCATCGGCGCCGCGATCGTGCACGCCCTGGCGGGCGAGGGAGCGACGGTCGCGGCCGGGTACTCGTCGAACTCCGAGCAGGCCGAGGAGTTCAAGTCGAAGCTCGAGGGCGAGGGCATGACCGTCACCGTCCACCAGGGCAACGTCGGGAAGGTCGAGGACACCCAGCGCGTGGTCGACGAGGTGATGGACCAGCACGGCCAGATCGACATCCTTGTCAACAACGCCGGCATCACCGCCGACAAGTCGATGATCGACATGGAGGAGGAGGAGTGGCAGCGCGTGCTGAACGTGAACCTCTCCGGAGCCTTCCACATGTGTCAGCCGGTGCTCAGGCACATGATCGAGCGCGGGTCGGGGCGGATCGTGAACGTCTCGTCGGTGGTCGGCCAGCAGGGGAACATGGGCCAGGCCAACTACGCGGCGGCGAAGTCGGGCCTCTTCGGGCTCACCCGCACGCTGGCCCGTGAGGCCGCCTTCGCCCTCGGGAAGGCAGATCGACTCGAAGACGGCGGTATCGGCCTCACCATCAACACCGTCGCGCCCGGCTTCATCGAGACCGACATGACGGCCGACATCCCCGAGAAGGTGGTCGATTCGATCAAGAAGCTGATCCCCCTCTCGCGGCTCGGGCAGCCCGAGGAGATCGCCCGCGTGGTGCGCTTCCTCTGCGAGGACGGCTCCGGCTACATCACCGGTCAGATCTGGGGTGTGAACGGCGGGATGGAGATGGCCTAGCCCTCACCGGACCGGGCTCGCCGAAGCGCGCTTGCCGGACCGGGCTCGCCGAGACGGCCTAAGCGAGCGATGGAGGATGAGCTCGGTGAGCTTGCCGTGAACGGACGTGGCAGAGCTCATGTCTTGGTCCGCGGCCCGACCCCAGGCCCCAAGGCCGGAACCCGGGTGCCCCGGGTGCCCCGAACCGCGGCAGGGCGGCCCCTCCCCCGGCCTACCCCCCGCCGTTCCCCTGCTTGTAGCGCTCCTGGAGGTCGTCCATCACGCTCGGGTCGGCCAGGGTCGAGGTGTCGCCGTAGTCGTCCTTGCCCGCGGCCACGTTCTTCAGCAGCCGGCGCATGATCTTCCCGGAGCGGGTCTTCGGCAGGGCGGGCGACCAGACCACCTGGTCGGGGCGGGCCAGCTTGCCGATCTTCTCAGCCACGTGCTCGCGCAGGTTCTTCTCGAACTCGTCGCCGCCCTCGGAGTCCTCGTCACCCTCGAGGGTGACGAAGGCCACGACGGCCTGACCCTTGTCCTCGTCCTCCCGAGGCACACACGCGGCCTCGGCCACCCCCTGGTAGGAGACGATCGCGCCCTCGATCTCCGCGGTGGACAGGCGGTGCCCGGAGACGTTGATCACGTCGTCCGTGCGCCCGACGATCCAGAAGTAGCCGTCGTCGTCGCGGCGGGCGGCGTCACCCACCTCGTAGATCTCCGGCCCGAAGGTCGAGAAGTACTTGTCCTTGTACTGCTCCTCGTCTCGGAAGAGGGTGCGGAGCATCCCCGGCCAGGGCTGGTCGACGGTCAGGAGGCCCTGACCCTCCCCGATCTCCTTGCCCTCTGCTTCGTCCTCCTCGGTGGGATCCTCGCGGA
>JACCZP010000239.1 GCA_013695885.1 Thermoleophilaceae bacterium
GGGGAGGACGATCTCGTCGAAGCGCGAGGCGATCTGCGTGTAGGAGACGTCGCCCGGAGTCTCGTCGCCCCTGTTCAGGTCCTCGGTGAAGTCGTTTCCGTCGCCGGAGAACTGGTAGGGGGTCTGCTGCCTGCAGGCCGGGCACTCGCCGAAGTCCTCCGGGCGGGCGCCGGCCACGTCGGTGCCGTGGTTCGACGAGTTGAGGCCGACCAGGTCGTCCACCTTGTCCTCACCGCCGAGCTCCCTGATGTAGTAGCGCGGCATGAGCCCGCCTTGGGAGTGCCCGACGATCGAGACCTTTCCGGTCTTCGACTCATCGAGCACGCCCCGGCTGCGCTCTCCGTCTTCGCCCTCGGGCCCTTCGATGAAGTCCTGCAGCTCCGCGGCCGAGTCCTCGATCTCCTCGGTCCCCTGGAAGCCCCGCTCGTTCTTGCCGTAGTCGATCGTGAACACGCAGTAGCCGGCCGCCTCGAGCACAGGCGTGAGCGCGCTCCACGACGACCGGGCGGTCTCGAAGGTGCCGTGCACGAGCACGACCGGAGTGCCGTTGTCCTGGGTGCCGCACGGGTCGTTCGCTCCGGGGGGAGGGTTCTGGTCGGCGCTGGTGCTTCGGTCCTCGGAGTCCGGCTCGTCCACCGCCTCCGGCAGTCGCGGCGCCTCCGGGAGGTCCGGCTCGCCGGCGTCCGGAAGGCTCGGCGCCGCCTCTCCGTCGGAGTCCCCGTCCGGGGCGTTCTCCTCGACGTCCTCAGGCACCGACTCCTCGACGTCTGCCGGGGGGTCGGGGATCGAGGGCTGGGCGATCGCGGCCGGCGCGACGAGCGCGGCCACCACGAGGCACAGGAGGAAGAGGACGCGTCGAACGAGTGGGCTCATGAGGGCGGGAGGGTACATCTCCCGTCGCTCTGTGACGTCAGTTGCCGGCGGCTCGCTCCTCCACGCTCAGCCGCTCGAGCGCGTCGCGCACCGACCCGGGGATCTCCGCCGCGCGTCGCGTCTCGCGGTCCACGAACACGTGTACGAACCAGCCGATCGCGGCCGGATCCTCGACCCCAGGCCGGAAGAGCCCGATCTCGTAGCGGACGCTCGAGCGCATGAGCCGTGCCACGCGCAATCCTGCCTCGACGGTCTCCGGGAACGCCAGCGGCCCCCGGTAGTCGCAGTGGGACTCCGCGCACAGGCCGATCACCGGCCCTCGGTGGATGTCGAGGCCGCCCTCCGCGACCAGCCACCGGTTGATCACCGTGTCGAAGAACGCGTAGTACTGCACGTTGTTCACGTGGCCGTAGAGGTCGTTGTCGTGCCACCGCGTGGGGATGTCCAGCCGGTGGGGGTAGTCCTCGCGGTGCTCCATGGCCGGCCGGGAGTGTGGCGGGTCGTTGGCCGGTACGCGGGTCCGACCGGCCGTCGGTCCGGAGCGTCCTGTCCGAGTGCCCTCCTGCGGCACCTAGGCAGGACAGTTTGGCCGCGGCGCACGCCGCGCGCCCCCGGGCGTGGGAATATCCGTCCCCGCCCGACCACCCGGAGGAGGCCCATGAGCGAGAGCATTCCGCGCGACGAGGACGACGACTACACGAGGGAGGCGGCCGACGCGCGCGTCGACTTCGTGGCCGACCAGACCGGAGTGAGGCCCGAGCACGTGGCGTCCTACTCGTTCGACGCGGACGAGGCGCGCGGCAACATCGAGAACTTCACGGGCGTCGCGCAGGTGCCGCTCGGCATCGCGGGGCCGCTGCGGGTGAACGGCGAGCACGCCCAGGGCGACTTCTACGTACCGCTGGCCACCAGCGAGGGCACGCTCGTGGCCTCCTACAGCCGCGGGATGAAGCTGACCCGCGAGGCGGGTGGGGTGACCGTCACCGTCATCGACGACGCCATGCAGCGTGCGCCCGCCTTCGGATTCGACTCCGCCCGCGAGGCACGCGACTTCTCCAAGTGGGTGCGCGAGAACATGGACGACATACGGGAGCGCGCGGAGTCGTCCACCACCTCGGGGCGTCTGCGCGACATCGAGCAGTACACGGCCAGCCGGTTCGTCTTCCTGCGGTTCAACTTCACGAGCGGCGACGCCGCCGGCATGAACATGTCCGGCAAGGCCGCCCTCGCCGCGTGCGAGTGGATCCGCGAGCAGTACGAGGACATCCGCTACTTCCAGCTCGAGGCCAACTTCGCCACCGACAAGAAGGCCTCGCAGGTCAACACCCTGCACACCCGCGGGAAGCGCGTGGTGGCCGAGGTCACCGTGCCCGCCGAGCTCATGGAGAGCGTGCTGCAGACGAGCCCGGAGCTCGTCTACCGCGCGCGGCAGGTGAGCAGCCTGGGCGGGTTCATGGCCGGCGTGATGAACAACGGCTCGCAGTCCCCGAACGCGATCGCCGCGATGTTCATCGCCTGCGGACAGGATGCGGGGAACGTCGCCGAGTCCTCCACCGCGATGGTCTACGCCGAGCTGCTCGAGGACGGCAGCTACTACCACTCGATCACGATCCCCTCGCTGATCGTGGCCACCTACGGCGGAGGCACCGGCCTACCCACCCAGCGCGAGTGCCTCCAGATGCTCGACTGCTACGGGGAGGGGAAGGTGCGGAAGCTGGCGGAGATCGTGGCGGCCACCGTCCTCTGCGGAGAGCTGTCGCTCGGCGCCGCGGTGGTCACCGAGGAGTGGGTCGAGGCCCACGACCGGCTGGGGCGCAACCGGCCTTAGGAAGCCGCCACCTACGAAGCCGGGCGGCGGCCCACTGCCCCGAGGGCACGGCCGACAACCTGGCCGACAACCAGATAGAGCGCCGCTGCGATCCCCCAGTTGACCACCACCTCTGTGTTGCGGCCATCGAGCTGGAAGACCTGCTCAAAGGGTCCCACGAGGAAGCTCCCGGTCGGTAGCAGTACGGAGACCATCGGGTTCAGCCGGTTCGCCCCGGTGACCTTCAACAGGATCGCCACGATGATGATGGCGGCCAAGAGCGCGAAGACGCCGGCGATGATCCGGCCGACCAGCGCGAGCGCACTCGCCGCGGCACCCGGCCCGGCGGGAGCTTGCTCGCGCTTGGCTTCGCCGCGCTCC
>JACCZP010000035.1 GCA_013695885.1 Thermoleophilaceae bacterium
GGGCGGGGCGAACGGCGAGGGGAAGACCGCGGGGAACGCGGGAAACGGCGCGAAGGCGGCGGGCGGACCCGGCCTGGTGCGCGACGCGCGGTCAGGCTGATATGCGCGGATTGGGTACCGCAGGACCGGATTTCGTCTCAGCGCCCGCGCCCTAGAATCGAGCGTCGCCACGAGGTGGCTGCTCATAGCAGCACAAGCGCGCCACCGTCTCGGCCCAGGGCGAGGAGCGCACGAGCGCGGCCATCTGCGCCTCGAGGGCGTCGCGGCGGACCACCAGGGCATCGACGGCGCCGAGCGCGTCGAGCAACACGCTCTGACCCACCGGCTCGTCGAGTTCGACGTCGGCCACCCACTCGTGGTGGGCCTGCGTCCAGTTGTTGCCCCCGAAGCGCCGATCGTGGCGCAGCAGTTGCTTGGCCACGCGGTGGCGGGCGCGCATCAGGTCGCCGCGGACGTCCTCCGGGCGCGGACCAGGTCGCGCATCGCCTCCTCGGCCGAGCTCGGCACCCGCACCGCGCTCAACTGGCCGGCCATCAGCGGCCGCACGATCAGCTCGGGCGTCGCGGCGATCGGTCTTGACCCAATCGGTCGCCGGGGGCGCGATCTTGCCCGGCGCCGCGATCAGGAAGTCGACTCCGGCTCGCTCGAGCGCGCGGGCCAGTCCGTAGCCGGTCGGCCCCGCCTCATACACAGTAACCCTGGATCCACCGTTTCGGTGGCCGTGGTCTGTCCGGATGGTGGAGTGAAATAGCCTTTCTGAGCAGGCGAAAAGCGGCTGTGTTGGGCAGCTGCGGCCTGCGTCGGCAGGTCACAGTGATGGTGCATGGCGCCAGCGATGAGACCTTTCGGGTCGGTAACGGCGCGGGCGGACCTTCGCCCCGCTCGATCCCGCTTGCCTAAGGTTGACGCTAAGGATGATCGCCGACAGCGACCAAGAGGGGACACAGCGATGAGGCTGACGCAGACCGACATCGACGCCGGGCCCTCCGACCTCGGCCCCGAAGGCGGGGAGAGCGACCGATGACGCAGGCTGCTGCGTCGGCGCCGAGCTTGGTCCCCCTCGTCGAGGCCGACCAGGCGCCGATTCTCGCGAGGCCGTACTTCCCGGCGGCCGGGCCGGCCAGCCCGCTGACCGCGTCCCTTGCCCACGTTCCGGAGATACTCGAGGTCGCGCTGCCGTTCGTCGGCCGCGTGCTCGGGCCGACCGCACTCGACGCGCGCACCAAGGAGATCGTCGTGCTGCGCACCTCCGCGCTCATGGAGTGCTCATACTGCGTGCAGACCCACACCGCCGCCGCCCTGGACTCCGGACTGGCTCGAGCGCAGATCGAGGCGCTGCGCGGAGAGGCCGGCATCGAGGAGGCCTTCGCCGCCGCCGGCGAGCGCGCCCTCATCGCCTGGGTCGACGAGGTCGCCCTCGGCCGGGGCGCCGTCGGCGAGGAGGTGACCGTCCGCGCGCGCGAGGCCATGGGCGACCCCGAGCTGGTCGAGCTCACCCTCGTGGTCGGCGCGACGCTCATGCTGAACCGCTACTGCACGGCGCTCCGGCTGCCCACGAGCGCGGCGACGCTGCTGCGGCTGGCCGAGGAGGGGCTCGCGTGAGCGTGGCCGCCAGCATCGCCTCGGGCACCCTGGGGGGACGCGTCTGGTTCTACTCGAACTACCACTGCAACCTGCGCTGCGCCTACTGCCTGACCGAGTCCGCCCCAGAGGTGAGCCGGCGGGAGCTCGGCAAGGAGGAGATCCTCGCGCGCGGCCGGGAGGCGAGGGAGCTCGGCTTCACCGCCTTCGGAGTCACCGGAGGGGAGCCCTTCATCCTGGAGTACATGCCCGAGTTGGTGAGCGGTCTTGGCGCCGAGCTCCCAACGGTCGTGCTCTCGAACGGGACGGCGTTCAACGAGCGGCGCCTGCGCGAGGTCGAGCCGCTCGCCGATCTCCCGGTGCATGTGCAGATCTCCCTCGACCACCCCGATCCCGACGAGAACGACGAGATGCGCGGACCCGAGAACTTCCGCAAGGTCGTGGAGGCCGTGCCGAAGCTCGTCGAGCGGGGGATCGGGGTCCGAATCGCGACCACGCTCGAGGACCCGGACGCGGTGGACCCCGAGGAGCGCGAGCGGCTGTGCGAGCTGCACCGCTCGCTAGGCGTGCCCGACGAGGATCACATCGTCCGCCCGATCATCAACCGGGGCCGGGCGATGACGAACGAGATGGGCGTCCTCGCCGGCTACGAGCAGCTCGACCCCGAGCTCACGCTGACCGCCGACGGTGCGTTCTACAGCCCGTTCGGTCCGACGGTCCGGGGCGGTCGGCTGGACACCGACCTGCTCGTCTCCCGCACGACCTCGCCATTGCGAGAGCCTGCCGAGGCGCTCCTCCGCATCGCCGAGAGCCGCCCGCCCGGGCACGACACCTCGATAGGGATCAACTGAGCGTGAGGGTGGCCGCCCGGTCGGGCGGCGGGCTGGTTAACCCCGACGGCATCGCGCAGGCGAAGCGCTCGAAGGATCTCGCGTGGCCCCTCCTTGACTCAGCGCGCCTTGCGGGACCGTGTACCGCTCGCCGAGAAGGCGGCCCGGGTGGAATGAGATGACCAGGCACCGAATCACGCGACGGCTGCTGCCCCTCGGCTGCGCGCTGGCACTCGGGGCGTGCGGGGGCGGCGACTCCTCGCCAGGCGCCCCCGCACCCGGGCAGGCACCGAGCACGCAAGGCGGGCAGAGGTGCGACAACGTCGAGGTCGCCGGTCACGAGGCCGTCGACATCCAGGCAACCGGGCTTCGATGCGATATCGCCGAGGAGGTGGCGGCGAGCGCCGAAGGCCGCGGCCGCCAGCCCTACGAGGCAGCTGGCTTCGCCTGCGAGCCGGCCGAAGCCGGCGGCGGCGACACCAGCTACAGCTGCTCGATGGGGTTCGCGCTGATCACCTTCCGCTACGGAACCACGTGAGAGGCTTCTTGCGGCCGTCCTCCTTGCTCGGTTCCCCGGGGCGCTTGGACCGCCAGCACCAGCCGCTCTGGATGACGGCGGGATTGATCGTCGAGTCGTTCGTGCCCTCCTCCCCGAGCCTCAGGTTCGTGAAGTCCACCTCGTCGTCCATGGCGTCGAACTCTCGTAGAGGTTCACCACGAGGCGCGCCGGGCGACCGGCGCGCTCCGGGCTCGGATTCGCCCTACCGACGAGGACGCCCTGGAGCGTCGCCAGACCGCCACTCGTCGTCGAAGAGCTGGGTGTCGCGCACCTCCACCGTTCCCTGCTTTGGCCGTTGACCGGCCGGGGGTGGAGAAGGGTGTGAGCGGCGCTCAGGACGCCGAGCGGGTGCGCTCTCCGGCCGCGGTGCCGGCGGGCCCCATGTCTTCGCCGGCTCCGGGGTCGCTCGCGTCACCAGGAGCCCTCTCCGCCCCCTCCACCCTCTCCGGAGGCGTCGACCCGAGCAGGATCAGTCCCATCGCCGCGGCGGTGAGGAAGGCGAACGTCGAGCCGCTCGCGGCGAGGAGCTTGGTCTCGGTCCCCGACTGGGCGAGGGCGAGTGCGGCGGCGAGGGCGAAGCCGGCGCCGGAGAGCAGCACGAGCGCCTCTATGCGCGCGGCCGCACCGGCCACAGCGGCGAGGGCGAGCACGAGCGTGAGCCCCGCAGCGAGCGGGCTGAAGGGTCCGATCGGACCCACGCGCTCGAGGAGCTCGACCCCCTCCGGGCCGGTGACGGGCATCCCCCAGGACGCCACGAGGGCCCAGGCGCCGATGGCCAGGGCCACACCCGCTACGACGAGCGCCCCCCGGCGCGCGGGCTCCGACATCAGGAGGCCCTCAGGAACAGCCGCGCGAGCGCGGTGTCCTTGCGCGCCCAGATCGGTCGCAGCACGCCGTCGAGCCCGCCGCTGCGGCCCGCGGCCATGGCGAACACGGCCAGGTGAGCGAGGATCATCAAGAGGTAGGACCAGATCCACTCGTGTGGCGCGTTGAGCGCCGAGAGCGCGATGGCCGTGGTCTGGCCGACTCCGACCAGCGCGAACAGGCGGGTGAAGAGCCCGAGCACGAGGA
>JACCZP010000095.1 GCA_013695885.1 Thermoleophilaceae bacterium
GCCAAGGAGGTCGTCGAGGACTCCTTCCGCATCCACGGCGGCTACGGCTACTCGAAGGAGTACGAGATCGAGCGGCTCTACCGCGACGCGCCGCTGCTGCTCATCGGCGAGGGAACGTCGGAGATCCAGCGGATGGTGATCGGCAAGAAGCTGCTGCAGCGGCACAAGATCTGAGGCCGTCGCGGGGCGCTCGGCCGGGGCGCTACCGGCTCCGCCCGCCGCAGGTGGTTTAGGCTCGAGTGGTGTCGGCGACCGACACCCGGACCCAGATCGAGCAGGCGGTCCGCCGCTTCGAGGAGGAGGTGCCCGCGCTCGGTCGGCTGAAGCTCGTAATGCGGCTCGAGCTCCTGGCGCGCGGCGACGTGCCGACGTGGAGGGTCGAGCTCCCGGGTCCGAGCGTGTCGAAGGACCCCGCCCGCGACGCCCGCGTCGACGTGTCCGTGGCCCGTCCGGCCTTCAACGAGCTGGCCCGCGAGGGCCGGCTCGAGGACTGGGTACGCGCCTACGAGCGCGGCCAGGTCAAGGTCTCGGGCGACTCGGGAGTCGTGCGCCTGGTGGGCAGCGTCATCGAGCGTCAGCGCCAGCGGGCCCGCTCTCGCTGAACCGCGCGGCGGTGCTCGGCTCCGCCGTCGAGCCGAGGCCATCCACTTCGGCCGGCTCCGCGGCCGCGTGGCCCTGCACGCCGTCCCGGCGACCGCGCAGGGCCAGTTCCAGCTCGAAGCGGGCGCGCGGGTCGTCGAGGTCGTCGCCGAGGGCATCGCGGAGCTGCCCCACCCGGTAGCGGACCGTCTGAGGGTGGACGTAGAGGGCGGCGGCCACCTCCCGCAGCCGGCCGTGATGCTCGAGCCAGGCGAGCAGGGTCTCAGACAGGCGCTCACGGACGCGGCCGGGGAGGGCGTCGAGCGGGCCGAGTCGGCGCAGGGCGAGCTCATCGAGGACCGACTCGTCGCCGTGCACGATCAGGTCGGCGAGGTGATCGTCGGTCGCCACGAGGCCGCGTCCTCCGATCCTCCCCCTGACCGCGAGCCGGCAGACGGCCACGGCCCGGTCCGCGCTACGCGCCGCGTCGGTCCACTCCACGAGCGGTCCGAGAGCCGAGGGCCGCGCCCCCACCGCCCGCTCGAGCTCGGCGCGGCGTCCGGGAGCCCCCGCGTCGGGCACCAGCGCGAGGCGCAGCTCGTCGGCCGGGGCGACGATCGTGCCCGCCGGCAGTCGCGAGCTCACGCGCTCGGGCCCTTCGCCGGGCCAGGCCAGGGCGGCCAGGCCCTCGGGCACCTCCCAGCCGGCCTCGCGGGCCGCCGAGCGAAGGATCGCGGCGTCGGGAGCGGGACGCCCGAGGAGCAACGCGATCAGCGCCCGGCGCCGACGCTCGGCCTCCCCGGCGGCGGCCGACTGCTCCTTGGCGTGCCCCTCGGCGGACTCCGCGGACAGCTCGTCGATGTACGCGAAGATGGCCTCGGCCAGCAGCGTCAGGACGTCCGGATCGAGCTCCGCTCGCTGCGCCGCCTCGGCGCAGCGCCGCCACGCCAGCCGCGCGCCCATGCGGTAGGCGGCGAGCAGGGCGTCGAGGCTCCGACCCTCCCGCGCCTCCCCGCGGCCGAGCTCGCGGTAGAGGCTCCGCCCGGCGGCGGGCTCGGTGCCCGGCCGCTCGACCATCTCGGCGAACTGCCCGAGCGCCTGCGCCACCCCCCGCCGGACGGCCTCCCCGAACCCGCCTTCGAGGGGACGGGCGTAGGCGGGCACCCCGGCCCGGATGGCGTCGATGATCTCCGGTCCGGCCTTGGCCAGCGCGGGTCGCAGGACGGCGGCCGTCTCCGGAGGGAGGCCCTCCCAGGGCCGGGGAGAGACGTCAATGGCCTCGTTTTGTGCGTTCGGCATAGTTACCCGACCGATGATTGTGCCAGAAACGCTTTCGCTGGGCAATACCTCGCCTCTAGGCTCAATCCATGACTCAATTGATCGCAGAAGCACCTCAGACCGCAGCTCCTCAGAACCCTCCGCAGATCGAGGGCGAGAGACAGTTCTCGATGACCGTCGTCGAGAAGGCCACCAACCTGGTGTTCGTCATCGTGCCCTTCCTCGCCTTCGCCGCCGCCATCGGGCTCCTCTGGAACAGCTTCGTCGGGCCGGCCGAGCTCGTGATCATGGGCGTCCTCTACCTGCTCACCGGCTTCGGCATCACGATCGGCTTCCACCGCCTGCTCACCCACCGCGCGTTCGAGTCGCCGCGGCCGGTGCGCTACACGCTGGCCGTGCTCGGGTCGATGGCCGTCGAGGGTCCGGTCATCGACTGGGTCTCCGACCACCGCAAGCATCACGCGAACGCCGACGACGAGGGCGATCCGCACAGCCCGCACGGCTTCGGCGGGGGCGTCGTCGGCACTCTTCGCGGGCTCTTCTGGGCGCAGGTGGGGTGGCTGTGGGAGACCCAGGGACAGGCCGACCGCGACCGCTACGCCCGCGACCTCCTGAAGGACCCGGGCATGCGGATCATCCACCGCGCGTTCCCGCTGCTCGCGCTGGCCTCGCTGGCCATCCCCTTCGGCCTCGGCTACGCGGTGTCGGGCACGCTCGGCGGTGCGCTCAGCGCGCTGCTATGGGGAGGGTTCGTGCGCATCTTCCTGCTACACCACGTCACGTGGAGCATCAACTCGGTGTGCCACTTCTTCGGCCGCCGCCGCTTCGAGACCGACGACTATTCGCGCAACAACGTCTGGCTCGCGCTGCCCTCCCTCGGTGAGGCGTGGCACCACAACCACCACGCGTTCCCTCAGGCTGCCGTCCAGGGGCTGCGCTGGTACGAGCTCGACCTCTCCGGCTGGGTGATACGCGGGATGGGGCGACTGGGCCTGGCGCGCAAGGTCGTGATCATCTCGCCCGAGCGCCAGCGGGCGATGGAGGTCGGGACGGACTCCGTCTAGGGAGAC
>JACCZP010000010.1 GCA_013695885.1 Thermoleophilaceae bacterium
AGCCGACCTTCGACAACCAGGTGGCCACGATCGACCTCGACGGCCGCCAGGCCTGCCTGCGCATCGAGAAGAGCCTCCCCCAGGGCGAGGACGAGGACGCGCCGAGGTTGCACGTGTCGCTGGAGCGGCAGCTGGCTTGAGAGGCTGAGAGGCGCTTCCCATGAGCGGATCCCGCGCCTGCCCTCGGTGGCCGCCGAGTTACACGCCTGCCGAAACCGGCCCCGAAATTCCCCCCCCGGAACGCGGAGAGGGCCAAGGCCCACCCGTGCTTCAAGCGCCCGAACCTCCCCTCGACGACGGCGCATCCCTTGTAGAGCTCCCGCCAGCGCGCCCCGGCGCCCAGACGGCCACCGGAGCCGCGGTCGAGCGGCGTCCCTTTCGACCGCGGTCAGATAAGGTGGCTCGAATGGCCGCGCCGTCGGTTCCGGAGGAGCCCCGGTCCTTCTGGATCGACACGAGCGATACGACGGCGTACCCCTCGTTGAGCGGAGGCGTGTCGGTCGACGTGGCCGTGCTCGGTGGCGGAATCACCGGCGTGGCCGTCGCGGCGCACCTCAAGCGCGCCGGCATGACCGTCGCCTTGGTCGAGGCACGGCGCCTCTGCCACGGCACGACCGGCCATACGACCGGCAAGCTGAGCTCGCTCCACGGCCTCGTCTACGACACGCTCACCTCGAGCTTCGGAGAGGAGAGCGCGCGCGCCTACGGCGAGGCGAACGAGGCGGCGATCGAGCGGGTGGCCGCCCTGGGCGAGGAGTACGGGATCGACTGTGACCTCGAGCGCGTGCCCAACTACACCTACACCGAGAGCGAGGAGGAGGTCGGGCAGATCGAGGCGGAAGTGGAGGCCGCGAAGAGGATCGGCCTCCCGGCGACCTACACCGAGGAGAGCGACCTTCCCTATCCCATCCGGGCGGCCGTTCGCTTCGACGGCCAGGCGCGCTTTCACCCGCGCAAGTGGTGCCTCGGCGTCGCCCGGTTCATCGAGGGGGACGGGAGCCATGTCTTCGAGGAGACGCGCGCCCAGTCGGTGGAGGACGGTCGGCCGTGCCGGGTGCAGACCGACAGGGGTGAGCTCGAGGCCGACCGCGTCGTCGTGGCGACCCTGCTCCCCTTCACCGACCGCGGCTTCTTCTTCGCGCGCACGCATCCCGAGCACGAGCACGTGATCGGGGTCCGCCTCGACGGGCCGGCGCCGCGCGGGATGTACATCACGGCGGGATCGCCGACCCGCTCGATCCGCTCCCACCCCGCGTCAGGCGGCGACGTGGTGCTGGTCAGCGGCGAGTCGCACAAGACCGGCCAGGCGCAGGACTACGAGCAGCGCTACGGAAACCTCGAGCGGTTCGCGCGCGAGCGCCTCGGCGCGGGCTCGGTCGACTACCGCTTCTCGGCGCAGGACTTCTACCCCGCCGATCAGGTGCCCTACATCGGGAGGATGCGACGCGGCTCGGACCGCCTCTACGTCGCCACCGGCTTCAAGGCCTGGGGCATGAGCCACGCCGTCGTCGCCGCCATGATCCTCGAGGACCAGCTCCAGGGCCGCGAGAACCCCTGGAGTGAGCTCTACGACCCCAACCGCCTGAAGCCGATGGCCTCGGCGAGCTCGTTCATCAAGGAGAACGTCAACGTCGCCCGGCGCCTGGTCGCCGACCGCCTGACGAAGCGCGAGGATCTCGCCGACGTGGGGCCGGGCAAGGGCGCGGTCGTCTCGGACGGTCGCCGGCAGCTCGCCGCCTACCGCGACGAACAGGGGCAGCTCCACACCGTGTCGGCTCGCTGCACCCACCTGGGGTGCATCGTGAGCTGGAACGACGCCGACGCGACCTGGGACTGCCCCTGCCACGGGTCGCGCTTCGGCGTGGACGGTGAGGTGCTCGAGGGGCCGGCGGTCGAAGCGCTGGAGCAAGTAGAGCGCTCCTAGCCTCCCGCCGGAAGGTCGGTCTGGCGAGCTGTACCAAGGTCCGTAGGGAAGGCCACACGCGCGGGAGAGGCCTCGAAAGGGCGGGGTCCGTCACGGTCGGCCGCCGGGGTACAGGAGTGGCCCGATGGGTCGGACCGCACAAGATTTCGGCTGGCCGGACCCCATAGGAGGAAGCAGGCGAGCGGCTCTCGGCCGTGATCGTCAAGAGGTGCGTCAGCGGCCAGTTGCGTGACTCAAGGCGCCGCTCGACCATGTCGCGCGCGCCCCCGTCACCCCAGGCTGCGCGCTCGCAGCGACACCAACGACGGGCGCTCCTCGATCGGGACGTCGCGGGTCTCGAGCGAACCGCCGCACGGCTGAGCGAGCGGCCCCATCTCCAATCCCTCCACGGCCTCCGGCTGCACCCGGCGCATCGCCGCCACCATGACCGCGTAGGCCATCGCCCCGAGCTCGCGCAGGGGCTGGTGGCGGTTCTGCCGGGTCCCGAGATCGACCTGGGCCATCGCCTCGAGCCCGACCGTGCGGGCGACGTCGATC
>JACCZP010000296.1 GCA_013695885.1 Thermoleophilaceae bacterium
ACGCTCCGCGACGGCGTGTCCGCCATGGACGCCCTGCGCGCGTCGCTCCCCGCGGGCACCCTGTCCGGCGCGCCCAAGATCAGGGCCATGCAGGTGATCGACGACCTCGAGCCGGTCAAGCGGGGCCCCTATGGGGGGGCGGTGGGCTACGTCTCGTGGTCGGGGGACCTCGACACGTGCATCTACATCCGCTCGGCGGTGGTGAAGGACGGCCGCATGCACGTCCAGGCCGGGGGAGGGATCGTGGCCGACTCCGACCCCGACCTCGAGGTCCTCGAGACCGAGCACAAGGCCTCGGCGGTGCTCCGGGCCGTCGAGCTCGCCTGCCGCCAGCGGGACTGGGCGTGATTGCTCGGGGGGACACCCCCCGAGTGCCCCCCGGTCAGGATGCGGCCGCGAACCGGACGGAGACCGCCGCCCGCCGCCGCCCCCGGGTGGTCGTGGTCGACAACTACGACTCGTTCACCTTCAACCTCGTCCAATACCTGGGCGAGCTCGGGGCCGAGCCGGAGGTGGTGCGCAACGACGCGATCGACGTCGACGAGCTGCTCGAGCGCGCCACCGGCGCCCGCGCGGTGGTCTCGCCCGGCCCGGGCGGACCGGCCGAGGCCGGGATCTCGGTCGAGGCGCTGCGCCGACTCCCCGAGGCCGGCATCCCCGTACTCGGCGTGTGCCTCGGACACCAGGCCCTCGCGGCCACCTTCGGCGGGCGCGTCGTGCGCGGCGAGCCGATCCACGGCAAGGCCGCCGCCGTGGAGCACGACGGGCGCACGATCTTCGCGGGGCTGCCCTCGCCGCTCGAGGCCGCGCGCTATCACTCCCTCGTCGTGGACCCCCACCTTCCGGACTGTCTCGAGAGATCCGCGGAGGAGCGCGGCGTGGTGATGGGCATCCGCCACCGCGAGCTTCCGGCCGAGGGCGTCCAGTTCCATCCCGAGTCGATCCTCACCGGCCACGGGCGTGCCCTGCTGCGGAACTTCCTGAGCAGCGGCGGCGTGGGGTAGAACCCCTCCGACGTGCCCAACCCCGTGCTCACCGAGGCCGTCGAGAAGCTGCTGGCGGGCGGCGACCTCTCCGTGGAGGAGTCGGCCGCCGTGCTCGAGCAGGTGATGGCCGGCCAGGCCTCCGAGGTGCAGACCGCGGCCTTCCTCGTGGCCCTGCGCGCCAAGGGGGAGACGGTCCAGGAGCTTGCGGGCCTCGCCCGGACGATGCGCCGGCTGGCCACCCGCGTCGAGGTGGCCGGGAACGATCTGCTCGACACCGCCGGGACCGGCGGCGGGCGCCCGTCGTTCAACGTCTCGACCACCGCGGCCATCGTGGCCGCCGGCGCCGGCTGCCGGGTGGCCAAGCACGGCAACCGCTCGGCCACCAGCCGCTCGGGCTCCGCCGACGTGCTCGAGGCCCTCGGCGCGCGCATCGACCTCGAGCCCGCCGCCATCGCAGAGTGCATCGAGGCCACCGGGTTCGGCTTCATGTTCGCCCCCGCCCACCACCAGGCCACCCGCCACGTCGTGCCGGTGCGCCGCGAGCTGGCGGTGCGCACGGTGTTCAACTTCCTCGGCCCGCTGACGAACCCCGCGGGCGCCACGCGCCAGCTCATAGGGGTCTCGGACCCGGCGTACCTGGAGCGCCTCGCCGGCGCGCTCGGCCTGCTGGGCGGACGCAGCGCGCTGGTGGTCTCGAGCGACGACGGCCTGGACGAGGTCTCGGCCTCGGGCGTCACGAGACTCGTGGAGCTGAAGGATGGGGGGACGCATGCCTTCGAGCTGCGCCCCGAGGACCTCGACCTCGAGCCCGCCCCGCCGGACGCGATCCCGGCCGGCCCCCCCGACGAGAACGCCCGGATCCTGCGAGCGGTGACAGCCGGAGAGCGGGGGCCCGCACGCTCCCTTGCGCTCGCCAACGCCGGTGCGGCGGTCTACGTGGCCGGCGGGGCACCCTCCATACCCGAGGGTGTCCGCCGCGCCGAGGAGGCCATCGACTCGGGCGCCGTCGAGGAGGTCCTCGACCGCTACCTCGAGCGCACGCGGGCGCTGGCTCCGGCGGTGGCATGAGCATCCGGCTCGAGGAGCTGGTCGCGGCCACCCGCGACGCGGTCGAGTGGCGCAAGCGCGAGTGCCCGCGGGAGGAGCTCGAGCGCCAGGCCGCCGCCCGCCCCGAGGGCCGCCCGTTCTCCGAGGCCCTCGCCCGTCCGGGGACCTCACTCCTCGCCGAGCACAAGCGCCGCTCCCCCTCCGCGGGGACGATCCGCGAGGGCGCGGGGATCGAGGACATCGTGCTGGC
>JACCZP010000046.1 GCA_013695885.1 Thermoleophilaceae bacterium
CGGCCGCTGGCCGTGCTCCGGCCGTTCGCGGCCGGAGACCTCGCCGCGGTGCAGCGGCGCCTGGCCCCCCGTGGCCTCGGCCTGGTGGTCTACGACGCCTACCGCCCGGTGCGCGCGACCCGGGCCATGGTCCGTTGGGCCGAGCGCACCGGCAACTCACATCTGCTGCGGCAGGGCTACATCGCCCGCCGCAGCCGCCACAACGAGGGCGCGACGGTCGACCTCGGCCTGGTCTCGTCGCAGAGCGGTCGGCCGCTCGACATGGGCACGCCGTATGACTCCTTCAGCACCCGCTCGCACACGCGCAACGCCCGCGGTCGGGCGCTGGGCAACCGGATGACGCTCGTCCGCGCCATGGCCGCCGAGGGCTTTCGCAACTACCGCCGCGAGTGGTGGCACTTCGACCATCGCCGTCGCGGCGGCCGGCCCCTCGACGTGACGCTCGGCTGCTGAGGCCGCTGCTTCGGAGCGACCCCGCCGGGCAGTAGCCTCGCACCCGTGAGCGCAGGCGACCGGAGCGGCGCCCTACCGGGTCAGGCTATGGAGACGCGCAACGTCGAGGCATCGCCCGGAGACCTGGGACGGGAGCCCGATCCGCGCTTCTCGTTCGCCAACGAGCGTACGTTCCTGGCCTGGAACCGCACCGCTCTGTCGCTCGTCGCGGCGGGGGCGGCCGCCGCGGCGTTCCTGCGTCTCGGCGTCGGCGGCGCCCGCCTCCTCGTGGCGCTGCCGCTGATCCTCCTCGGCACCGTCATCTCCTTCGCGAGCTACGCGCAGTGGAAGCACAACGAGCACGCCCTGCGCCTCGACCAGCCCCTCCCCTACCGGACGCGCTTGAGCCGTCTGCTCGGTTGGGGCATCGCCCTGATCGCGGCGGTGACGGCCGCACTCGCCGTGGTCGACGTGCTGATCTCCGAGGCGCCCCCGGCCCGGCCGGCCAACAGTTCCACGCCGGCTCCTCGATGAGCGCCGATGCCTCCAGCGCTCGCGTGCCCGAAGGCCGCGCCCTCGAGCGCACGGCTCTCGCCTGGAACCGCTCGGCGCTGTCCCTGGCGGCCACCGGGGGCCTCGTCACCAAGGCGGGGGCCGACCAGGGCTCGCTGACCTCAGGGCTCGTGGGGGGCGGCGTGCTGCTCTTCCTTGCGGTGGCGGTCTGGATCTACGGCCGCGCCGCGTATCGCGATCGGCGCACCCGCAGCTCGACGCTCTTCTCGCCTCGGGTCGCGCACTCGGGGCTCACCGCCGTCTCGGTCGCGGCCGGGGTCGTGGCGCTGGTGATCGTTCTCTGAGGGTGAGGAACCGCCGCGCCCGGCGAGCGTGTGGCGTCTCCGCGCGGGTAGGAGGGCCCGCCGCGGCGACCCAGCCCGAGGATCCCGCACACCTGTGGAACCCGACGGGCTACGTCAACAACGCGTGGGCGAAGGTGAGCGTCACCGGCTCCTGACCCCGGCGCCCTCGCGCTCGTTGGACGAATGAACGATCGAGGTGCGCAACCCGGGCGCGAAAGCGCGCCCTACCCGCGGTAGCCTCCCCGCGACCGCGATCACGCGTCCCACCGGGGCGGATCGGTCCAGCCAGAGGAGAGAGTGAGCCGCACTTCCTTCGATCGCCTGCGGCAGCTCCCGGTGCTCGGCCGGGTGGCGCGCTGGGGTACGGGTCCGAGCGCGGTGTCCAAGGAGACGCGTCGCGCCGGGGCCCGCGTGGCCGGCCTGAAGGCCACCGAGTCCGTCTGCCCCTACTGCGCGGTGGGCTGCGGCCAGGTGGTCTACACGCGCGGGGGCGAGCTGATCGACGTGGAGGGCAACCCCCGTTCGCCGATCTCCCAGGGCACCCTTTGCCCCAAGGGCTCGGCCACCCGCCAGCTCGTGCAGCAGCCCGGGCGCCTCACCAAGGTCCGCTACCGACGCCCGGGCGGCACCGACTGGGAGGATCTCGACCTCGAGACGGCGATGGACATGATCGCCGAGCGCGTGATCCGCGCCCGCGAGGAGGGCTGGCAGCACGTCGACGAGCAGGGGCGCAAGGTCGACCGCACGATGGGCTTCGCCCACCTCGGTGGGGCCACGCTCGACAACGAGGAGAACTACCTCATCAAGAAGCTCTTCACCGCGATGGGTGCGGTGCAGATCGAGAACCAGGCCCGCATATGACACTCCTCCACGGTCCCCGGTCTGGGGGCCACGCTCGGTAGGGGAGGGGCCACCACCTTCCAGCAGGACCTCCAGCACGCCGACTGCATCCTCATCGAGGGCAGCTCGATGGCCGAGGCCCATCCCGTCGGCTTCCGCTGGGTGATGAAGGCCAAGGAGCGCGGCGCGAAGATCATCCACGTCGACCCGCGCTTCTCGCGCACCAGCGCGATGGCCGACCTCCACGTGCCCATCCGCGCCGGCACCGACATCGCCTTCCTCGGTGGCCTCATCCGCTACGTGCTGGACACGGGCTCCTACTTCAAGGAGTACGTCGTCAACTACACGAACGCCTCGACGATCATCAACGACGACTTCCAGGGGCCCGAGGACCTCGAGGGCTTCTTCTCGGGCTACGACCCCGAATCTGGGTCCTACGACCCCGCGAGCTGGGGCTACAGGGGAGGCCAGATGCCCGCGCCGGCCGGCAAGCGCGAGCACGAGCCCGGTGGGCAGGCCCTCGCCGAGGAGAGCGGGATGCACGCGGGCGCGGTCGAGCGCGACGAGTCGCTCGAGCACCCCCGCACGGTCTTCCGGCTGCTCATGCGTCACTACGCCCGCTACACGCCCGAGATGGTGCAGCGGGTGTGCGGGATCTCGGAGGAGGACTTCCTCGAGGTGGCTCGGGCGCTGACCGAGAGCTCGGGGCCCGAGCGCACCAGCGCGTTCTGCTACGCGGTGGGGTGGACCCAGCACACCGCCGGCGCCCAGATGATCCGCGCGGCGGCCGTCCTCCAGCTGCTGCTCGGCAACATCGGCCGTCCCGGGGGCGGGATCCTCGCGCTGCGCGGCCACGCCTCGATCCAGGGCTCGACCGACATCCCCACCCTCTACGACCTGCTTCCCGGCTACCTGCCGATGCCCAAGGCGTGCGCCGAGGAGCAGTCCCTCTCCGACTACACGGAGACGAGCGGAGCGGACCGCGGCTGGTGGTCGAACTTCGACAAGTACATCGTCTCCCTGCTCAAGTCGTGGTTCGGCGACGCCGCGACCGAGGACAACGACTACGGCTTCGCGAGCCTGCCGAAGCTCTCAGGCAACCACTCGCACTTCCCGACCATGATCCGCGCCCTCGACGGCGGCCTCGACGGCTTCTTCGTGATGGGCCAGAACCCGGCGGTGGGCTCTCAGCACGCCGGGCTCCAGCGTCGCGCGCTGGCGCGGATGAAATGGCTCGTGGTGCGCGACCTCAACGACCTCGAGACCGCGAGCTTCTGGAAGGACTCTCCCGAGATCCGCTCGGGCGAGCTGCGCACCGAGGACGTCGACACCGAGGTGTTCCTCATGCCAGCCGCCGCGCACGTGGAGAAGGAGGGCGCCTTCACCAACACCCAGCGCCTGCTCCAGTGGCACGACAAGGCGCTGGAGCCACCGGGCGACGCGCGCTCGGAGCTGTGGTTCATGCACCACCTGGCCAAGCGCATCAAGGCGCACTACGCCGAGTCCGAGGACCCCAAGGACTGGCCCATCCAGCACGTCACGTGGGACTACCCCGAGCACGGCGAGGTGGCCGAGCCGGACGCCGAGGCGGTCCTGCGCGAGGTGAACGGCTACGACCTCTCCTCCGGCGAGCTCCTCACCACCTTCAACGCCATGAAGGCCGACGGCTCGACCGCCGCGGGCTGCTGGATCTACACAGGCTCCTTCGCCGACGGCGTCAACCAGACCCGCCGCCGCGAGCCCGGTGACCTGGACGCGCCCGGCGGATGGGTCTCGCCGGAGTGGGGCTGGGCGTGGCCCGCGAACCGCCGCACGCTCTACAACCGCGCCTCCGCGCGGCCCGACGGCACCCCGTGGTCGGAGCGCAAGCGCTTCCTGTGGTGGGACGAGGAGGAGGGGAAGTGGACGGGCTATGACGTGCCCGACTTCCCGCCCGACAAGCGCCCCGACTATGAGCCCGACGACGATGCGATGGGCATGGACGCCATCGCCGGCTCGGACCCGTTCATCATGATGGCCGACGGCCGCGGCTGGATCTTCGCGCCGTCGGGCCTCGCCGACGGGCCGATGCCGACGCACTACGAGCCCTTCGAGTCGCCGGTGCGAAACGCCCTCTACCCCGAGCTCGGCACCAATCCGGCCGCGCTCTCGTGGTCGCGGCCCGAGAACCCCTACAACGTCTCCGGGGACACGCGCTACCCGCTGGTGGCCACCACCTTCCGCCTTACCGAGCACCACACCGCCGGCTCTATGAGCCGCAACCTTCCCTGGCTCGCCGAGCTCCAGCCCGAGATGTTCGCCGAGATCGACCCGATCATCGCCAAGGATCGCGGGATCGAGGACGGCGGTTGGATGACCATCGAGACCGAGCGTGCCGAGATCGAGGCGCGGGCCAAGGTGACCGAGCGCATCCGCCCGCTCCGCGTGGACGGCCGCATCCTCCACCAGGTCGCTCTGCCCTGGCACTGGGGCTCCTTCGGCGAGACGCCGGGGGATTCCGCAAACGACCTCACGGCCCTGGCGTCCGATCCCAACGTCTCGATCCAGGAGTCGAAGGCGTTCTCCTGTGACATCCGCGCCGGGCGCCGCCGTGGCCAGACCACCGAGCGCCTGCGTGGCGCGGGGACGAGCGGCGCGGCTGGTGCGGGCATAGGCGCGAACGGCAAGGCGAATGGCGCGGCGACGGGCGGCACGCAGGGCGACGGGGCCGGCGAGGAGCACCCCGCCGAGGCCCCGGACCCGCCGCCGCTCGCCCAGCAGCAGGTGCCCCCGCGGCCGAGCACGTGAGCGCCACCCCCGAGCTTGCCGTCCGGCGCGAGGGCGTCGAGCGGATGGGGTTCTTCACCGACACGACCGTCTGCATCGGCTGCAAGGCCTGCGAGGTGGCGTGCAAGCAGTGGAACGACCTGCCCTCGGACGGCGGCGAGCTGCGGGCCGGGGGCTCCTACGACCACACCGGCGAGCTGTCGGGGTCGACCTGGCGCCACGTTCGCTTCGTCGAGGCGTTCGAGCCGTCACCGGCCACGCGCGCCGATGCGGCCGAGCGGCTCGCGGCGCGCGGCGGCGGCCAGATGCCACGCATTCCCGCGGCGAGCGGAGGCGCCGGGCCGACGCTGGACGAGCTCGGGGGCGCCGCGTCGGGCGTGCGCTCCGAGGAGGTGCCGGACCTCGTCGGCTGGGCGGAGGAGAACGGGGGGCCGGACCTGGGCGGCGACGTCGACGTGGCCCAGGCGGTGGCGGACATGGACCGCTGGGTCTTCATGTCTGACGTCTGCAAGCACTGCACGAACGCGGGCTGCCTCGACGCGTGCCCGACCGGGGCGATCATCCGCACGGAGTTCGAGACCGTGGTGATCCAGGCGGATGTCTGCAACGGCTGCGGCTACTGCATTCCGGCGTGCCCGTTCGGCGTCGTGGACCGCGACCAGATCGACGGCCGCGCCGGCAAGTGCACGCTCTGCTACGACCGTCTCGAGGATGGTCTCGAGCCCGCCTGCGCGAAGGCTTGTCCCACGGACTCGATCCAGTTCGGGCGCTACGAGGAGCTCGTGGAGCGCGCCAAGGGCCGCGTCGTCGAGCTCCACGAGCGTGGCGTCGGAGGGGCCTACCTGTACGGAGCCGGCGATACCGGCGATGACCAGATCGCCGGCGGTCTCGGTGCGTTCTTCCTGCTGACCCTCCCGCCCGAGCGGTTCGGGCTGCCGGCACGGGCCGAGGCGCCGATCCAGGAGAACGTGGTGCCCGCGACGATCGCGGCGATGGGCGCGGGCCTGCTCGCCGCGGCGGGCGCTGCGGCGGCGTTCCTGGTGCGCAACCCCGATCGCTCGCGCGCGCACCGAAGGCGCCGGCGGTGAGCCCGCGCCAGACGACGCCCGCGC
>JACCZP010000324.1 GCA_013695885.1 Thermoleophilaceae bacterium
CTCCTGGCCGGCATGGCCACCTACCTGGCCACCACGCTGGTCGGCCTCTCGGCCATATCCCGCTACCTGGCCGTGTCCGCACTGGCGCTGCTCGTGTTCGCCGCCTTTGCGTTCTGCGGGTTCCAGCTCCTACCCCGGGGAACGCGCGCCCGGCGGCTGTGGGCCGGCGGCGGCCTTCTCGTCGCGCTCGTGGGGGCGCTCTACACGGTGACCCACCTGAGCCCCGGGTACGTCGAGGACCAGCTCGAGCTGCGCAGCGACGCGCGCGAGGAGCTGAGCGCGCTGCTCGCGGTCCCCGCGGTCGAGGCGGCCAAGCCCTGCGGACCGATCTCGGTGCCGAACCACAAGGCCATCGCCGACGTCCGCTGGATCGAGGGCGTCGGGGTTGAGGGAGTTCTCGCCCGCAGTGACGCCAAGCGTGCGTCGCGTGCGGCCCGCGGGGTGGCGGTGTTCCCGCGCGGGGCCCTGCTCGCGGACCCGACGTATGACCCCTTCCAGGTCGTCACCGACCCGCGCGACATCCAGACGCCCGCACCGGGGTTCGCGCCCGCGGCGCGCGGGGAGCTCTGGACCGTCTACGCGCGCTGCTGAGCACAGGTTGTCCCGCGAGACGCTTCAGGGGACGGTCTTCGCGCTGCTCGTCGCCGCGACGATGGCCGCGTTCGTCATCACCCAGCGGCTGAAGAGCGCGCCCCCACCGATCGAGCGCGTCTACTACCCGGCCTGGATATCCCCGAACGGCGACGGCCTCAAGGACGTGGTCACCCTGCGCTTCCGGCTGCCCAAGCCCGGCGAGGCGACCGTGCAGGTGGTGGACGCCGGCGAGGTGCCGGTGCGCACACTGGCCCGTGACGCACCCCTGACCGCCGGCCGCCAAGCCTACCCCTGGGACGGCCGCACCGACGGCGGCGCCATCGCCCCCGAGGGCGTCTACCGCCTGCGGGTCGACCTGTCCTCGGAGGGGCGGACGCTGACCGCGCTGAACGGGCTGACCCTCGACGTGACCCCGCCACGACCCGAGATCGTCGCCGTGACCCCGCGGACGCTGTTCCCCGGCGGGCCCCCCCGGCGCACGCGCGCGCGGATTCGCTTCCGCGGCCCGTCCGATCCCGCGCCTCGGTTCGACGTCTACCGGATGGACCGTGGCCGCCGCCCGGTCGCGGCCGGGAGCTTCATCGGTCGGCGCTTCCGCGAGATCGCGCTGTGGGACGGCCGGCTGCGGGGCCGTCCCGCTCGCTCCGGCACCTACGCGTTCCGGCTCACCGTGCGCGACCGGGCGGGCAATCCGGGCTCGGTCTTCGCCCCGCGTGAGCTGGTGACCGTCAGCGCCGGCCGCCGGCAAGCGCGTCCGCGGGGCGGCTAGGGGGTCCCCGGCGGCAGCGGCCCGATCTGGCGGCGCAGATCCTCGATCGGCCGCGTATCCGGCGGCGCGACGATCCGCGTCGGCTCGTCGAGTCGGGACAGATCGAGCGAGATGGACGCCAGCCCTCCTGTCGCGCCCCCGGCCCGCGGACGGTTCTCGGGCGGGACGGTGAACGGGGCGAGCACCGCCAGACGGCGGACCCGGCCGTCGGCGCCCACGAAGGCGTCGAGGGTGGCGCTCGGCACCACGCGACGCACCTGGTCGCGCTGGGCGCCGTTCAGGCGCGGCGGTGGAGCGCGGCCGACCCGGGGGGCCAAGCGCTCGGCGGCCCGGGTCAGATCGTCGAGAAGGCGCGTGACGTCGATGCCCGCCGAGTACCGGGTGACCGGGGCGCCGGCGAGCTCCTCCTCGCCACGATCCTCGGGCTCGATCAGCCACCCCCGGGGTCTGATCCCGAGGTCGCTCAAGGTGGGAGGACGCGCGGCGGTCTGACCGGCCGCGATGCGGCGGTTGGTGTCCGCCACCTCGGCCTCGCCCACCTCGTAGGCGACCTCCTGGAAGACCACGAACGCGTTGCGGCCGGTCGAGACGAGCCGGGTGGAGACGTTGCGCCCCGATCCGACGAACGAGACGTTCCAGTCGAGGCTCGGGATCGTCCGCGACGCACCCGACCGGTAGGGGCCGGCGACGCGCAGGCGAAGGGGCGTGGGGAGCTGGGGCGAGCCGTCGACCCGCAGCTCCACGTCGACGCGGACGTCCGCGCTGTCGATGGGTCGGGCGAAGGCCTGGTCGAGCTCGGCGGCGGCGTCTCCGTCGTCTCCGAGCAGGAGGAGAAGGGCGGCGACGAGCCCGGCCACGACGAGCACCACGGCTCCCGCCGACGCGGCCGACCGGACCCTCGTCCCCCCTGCGATGGCGTCCTCGGCCTGTGCCACGATGCGTGCCTGAGCGTAGAGGACTTCCTCCGCGCAACTTTCCCTGCACAGGAGCGTCTATGACCACCGTGGGCCCTCGCGCCGTCTCAATCCTCGCGCTCGTCCTCCTGCTCGCGTCGGCGAACGCCGCGCCGGCCACGGCCCAGGAGGGCGAGCCCCCGGCGGGCGCCGAGGGCGCACCGGCCGTCGGCGTCACGCCCGCGGGACCCATCGTGGCCAACCCGGCGCCTCCGGTCGTGGTCCTCTCCTATTACCAGTCCAAGGATCTCCGCCGGCTCGCTCGTGCGGTGCGGGCCGCAGGCATCCCGCAGAACGTCCCGCTCTACTTCGGCACCTACTACGGCGACGGCGGCTCGGCCGGACTCTTGCAGAGGACGCCGGGCATCCTCCCCGGACCGCGCGGTGGTCGCAGAGCGCCCCTGTTCCCGTGGCGCCCGAGCGCGTTCTGGGTCAAGCGCCAGGTCACCGACCGCGATGCCCGGCGGCTGCCACGCTCCTTCCGCGGGAAGGTGCCCGCCTTCGGCCGGCTGCTCCGCGGCCCGACGTCGTTCCGGGTGAACTGGGGGCGGGAGCTCGGGCGGCGCTTCCGCGACCGGATGCGCATCCAGCGCCGCCAGGGACTGCGTCTGGCCACCTGGCAGTACGACGAGATCCTGAGCACCTCGGCGGGCTCGCAGGGCCGCCAGGTCCGGGAGTTCACCCGCGGGGTGCTCGACGGCGTGCACCTTGGCCGCCCCCAGGCGGGCGACCGGCCCGAGAAGGGCTTCGTCTACATGGCGCGCGAGGCGTTCCCGGTCGCGAGCCGCCCGCCCACCCCGGAGATCACCGCGTTCTGGGACTCGGTGGAGCGGGCCTCGCTGCGGCTCGTCGGCGAGGAGTACATCCCGTTCGTCGGCGATCCCTCGGTGGCGGCGCTGCGCTACTCCG
>JACCZP010000049.1 GCA_013695885.1 Thermoleophilaceae bacterium
CGATTCCGAGGGCCAGTGGTGGCGCTCCTACGGCAACGAGCAGTGGGAGTTCGACGGGCTCGGGTACATGCGCCGGCGCGAGGCTTCGATCAACGACGTGCCGATCGACGAAGGTGAGCGGCGGCTCCGGGATTAGGAGGCCCTCACCGCCGCGGCGGACGCACCCTCAGCGCCGGCACCTTCCACAGCGCCTCGAGGGCGATCCGCGGGGTCATCTTCGAGGGCCCCGTACGGCGCTCGCGGAAGACGATCGGGACCTCGACGACGCGGAAGCCCGCCCGCAGCGCCCGGTAGGTCAGCTCGATCTGGAATCCGTAGCCGTCCGTTCTCACCCCGCCGAGGTCGAGGGCCTCGAGCACCTCGCGACGGAAGCACTTGAAGCCGCCGGTGAGATCGCGGAGCTCGACGCCGAGGACGGTGCGGGCGTAGCGGCAGCCCCCGCGGGAGAGCAGCCGCCGGCCGAGACCCCAGCCCCCCACGCCGCCCCCGGCCACGTAGCGCGAGCCGAGCACGAGGTCGGCGTGGCCGGCGGCGGCGATCAGCCGCGGCAGGTCGGCGGGGTCGTGGGAGAAGTCGGAGTCCATCTCCATCACGAGGTCGGCACCGCCCGCCAGCGCGCGCCGGAAGCCGTCGATGTAGGCGGAGCCGAGGCCGGCCTTGCCGGGGCGGTGTAGCACCTCGACCGCCGGAAGCTCCTCGGCCAGGCGGTCGGCCACCCGCCCGGTGCCGTCCGGCGAGTCGTCGTCGACCACGAGGATGCGGTGGGCCCCCGGCGCGGCCACGGTGAGCTGGTCGATCGCCGCACGCACCAGCGGCTCGAGGTTCTCGGCCTCGTTGTAGGTGGGGAGGATGAGCCAGGGGCCGGACATGCGGCGGCCTAGCCTATGGGCGGCCCTCCCCGCCGCTCCGAGGCGCCGGACCCGGTTGTTAGCGTTCCTCGAGAGCCTTGCCCGCCACCGTTCCCCAGACCGAAGCGCAGAGGGCCGACGCCCTGGCGAGCGCCCCTGCCTCGGTGGTGGTAGAGGGTGTCTCGAAGTCCTTCCGCCTGCCCCACCAGCAGTACCAGACGCTCAAGGAGCGGGCGCTCCACCCGCTGAAGTCATCGACGTACGAAACGCTCCCGGCGCTGCGCGACGTCTCCTTCGACGTCCGGTCCGGGGAGTTCTTCGGCATCGTCGGGCGCAACGGGTCCGGCAAGAGCACGCTGCTCAAGTGCCTGGCCGGGATCTACGACGTCGACCCGGGCGGCGGGCGGATCGGCCTCGGGGGACGGCTGTCGCCGTTCATCGAGCTCGGCGTGGGGTTCAACCCCGACCTCACGGCGCGAGACAACGTGACCATCAACGCGATCATGCTCGGCCTGACCCGGCGGGAGGCGCACCGGCGCTTCGACCGGATCGTCGCGTTCGCGGAGCTCGAGGACTTCGTCGACCTCAAGCTGAAGAACTACTCGTCGGGGATGGCCGTGCGGCTGGCCTTCTCGGTGGCCATCCAGGTGGACGCCGACATCATCCTCGTGGACGAGGTGCTGGCGGTGGGGGACGTCTCCTTCCAGGAGAAGTGCTTCGAGCAGTTCCGGCGGCTCAAGGAGGAGGGCCGCACGGTGCTGTTCGTGACCCACGACATGGCGCTCGTGGAGCGCTTCTGCGACCGGGCGATGCTCCTGCACCACGGCGAGATGCTCGAGATCGGGGACCCGGCCACGGTGGCCGAGCGCTACTTCGCGCTGAACTTCGACGCGGAGACCGGCGCCGCGCCGGCCGAGGCCGGCGGCCAGCCGGCACGGGTGGTCCGTGCCTGGTGGGAGGACGAGGCCGGGCGCCGCGTGCACCGGCTCGACCACGGCCAGGCGTGCGTGGCCTCCGTGGAGCTCGAGTTCGGTGAGCACGCCGAGGACCCGACGGTGGTCCTCAGGCTGATGAACGACGTGGGCGCCCTGGTGTTCGGCACCAGCACCGCCGGCACGCCGACGGGGCGCTTCGCCCCCGGGGAGTCGGGCACCGTGCGGGTGTCCTTCGACTTCCGTCTGCCGCCCGGGCGCTACGCGCTGGGGGTGACGGTCTCCGACGACGGCGACGAGGAGGCGGCGTGGGAGCGCCGCGAGGGGCTCGCGCCGATCACCGTGCAGGGCTCTCCGCGCGGGCTCCCGGCCATGCCCCACGAGCTCGAGGTCGTGCACGGCGAGCCGGTCCGCACCGGGGGTCGGACCCAATGAGCGTCGAGGCGGCCCGCGCGGCGGGGGAGGTAGCCCTATGAGCGCCGAGGCCGCCCGGCCGGCCGGTACGGTGGCCACCCGTCAGGGCCCCTCGGCCATCGGCGACGACCTGCGCCGGTTCGTGGAGCTCGCGCTGGTGCTCGCGATCACCGAGTTCAAGCTGCGCTACTTCGGGTCGTTCCTCGGCTACTTCTGGTCGCTGATGCGGCCGCTGCTGCTGTTCGGGGTCCTCTACTTCGTGTTCACCAAGGTCGTGCGCTTCGGCGCCGGGGTGCCCTACTACCCCCTCTACCTGCTCATGGCCGTCGTGCTGTGGACCTACTTCTCGGAGGTGATCACCCAGTCCGTGCGCTGCCTGGTGAACCGCGAGCGGCTGATCCGCAAGATCCGCTTCCCGCGCATGGTCGTCCCCCTGTCGGTGGCGCTCACCGGAGTGTTCAACCTGGGGATGAACCTGATCGCGCTGTTCGCGTTCGTCCTGGCCTCGGGGATCGCCCCGCGGGTCGCGTGGCTCGAGCTGCCCGTCCTGCTCGTGGTGTTCGTGGCGTTCGCGACGGGGGTGGCGATGTTGCTGTCCGCCCTGTTCGTGCGCTTCCGCGACATCGAGCCCATCTCCCAGGTCGGGCTCCAGCTTCTCTTCTACGGCTCGCCGGTCATCTACGTGATCGCCCAGCTACCGGACTCCGTGGAGCGGTTCATGGCCGCGAGCCCCATCGCCGCGGTGATCACCGAGATGCGCTACGCGCTGATCGACCCGGCGGCACCCACCGCGGCCGACGTGCTGGGCGGCCCCGCGTTCGTGCTCGTGCCGCTGGGGATCGCCGCGGCGACGTGCGCGCTCGG
>JACCZP010000332.1 GCA_013695885.1 Thermoleophilaceae bacterium
CCGGGCTTGGAGTAGGTGAAGGTCGGCTGCCAGTGGGTGACCTGGCGGACCTGGATCTCGTGTGGGGTGATCTCGGCCATGGTGGCGCGAGCTCCTCTCGTCGGGGTACGCCCGAGGGAACTGCCCACGGGGCGGGCGAGCGAAACGCCGCTCAACCCGACCCGGAGCTCTGTCGCTCGTGCAGGAACCCGAGGACCGCCTCCGTGAGCTCGTCGGCCATCTCGAGGTTCATCGCGTGCGGTGCTCCCTCCAGCACGGTGAGCTCGGCGTCGGGGATGAGCTCGGCTAGCTTGCGCGACTTCCACACCGGCACCAGGATGTCCCGCTCCCCGCCGATCACGTGCACCGGCATCGAGAGCCCCGGCAGCCGCTGGCGTGCCTCGTGCCGGCCCATCGACTGGAGCTGGCGCTTGAAGCCCCCGATCCTCTGCGGGTGCGGGTTCTCGAGGGCCATCTGGCGGATGGACTTGACCCGCTCCTCCTGCTCGTAGAAGTCCTCCGAGAGCGTGAGACGCAGCAGGTTGTCCACGTGCTCCTCGTACGGAGTGCGCTCCACGTCGCGCGACCACAGACGGGAGAACTCCCGCCCCCACTCGCCCGATCCACCCCAGGTGACGCAGAGGGTGAGCGTGCGCACCCGGTCCGGCCAGCCGAGCGCCAGCTCCTGGGCGACCGCGCCGCCCATCGAGACCCCGAGGAGATGGAACGCGTCGATCTCGAGGTGGTCGGCCAGCCTGAGCGTGTCGCGGGCGATGTCCATCATCTCGTAGTCGCCGTGGGCGTAGGAGGAGCGTCCTACGTCGCGGTTGTCGAAGACCACCGTCCTGAAGTGCTTCGACCACTCCGGCACCTGTAGCGCCAGCCCGAGCGCGTCGGCTCCGAGGCCCATCACGCAGACCAGCGGCTCTCCCTCGCCGTGCACGTAGTAGAGGTTCTGTCCGTTCACGTCCGCGTGCGGCACAGCGCCTCCTCGGTCTCGAGACGGCGGCAGTCTAGGGTCGCGCCCTCCGACCGCCGAATGCGCTGCGATACTCACCTGCCGTGGGGGAGCCGATGTGGCGCCGGGAGGGCTCACTCGACGGACTCCGCGGCCTTGCCGCCCTCGCCGTCCTCGTCTTCCACGTGTGGCTCTACACGCAGGTCGACCCCGACTTCCACCGTCGGACGGGGCCCAGCGACCATCTCCTGCACGAGCTGAGGCTCGGGCTGTTCCTGTTCTTCGTGCTGTCGGGGTTCCTGCTCTACCGCCCCTGGGTTGGGGCCTCGCTCGGGAGCGCCCCCCGCCCCCGGCTGGCCGACTACGCGACGCGGCGCCTCGCCCGCATCGCGCCCGCCTACTACGTGGCGATGGCCGGTGCGACGGTGCTCGCCTGGGCGGCGGCCGGGACGCCCGGCGTCGTGCTCGCCGCACCCGACGAGCTCTGGCGGTTCGCGGTGTTCGCCCAGAACCTCTCGACGGACACGGTGCTCGCCGTCAACCCGCCGTCTTGGACGCTCGCCGTGGAGGTCGCGTTCTACGTGCTCCTGCCCGTGGCGGGCTGGCTGGCGCTGCGGCGCGCGGCGACCGTGCGAGCCCAGGCGGTCGTGCCGCTCCTCCTGATCCTCGCCGGGCTGGCCTGGAACGCCGCGGTGGCCGGCCGCGACGTGCCCCGGTACGCCACCTACCTGCTCCCGGCCATGCTGCCCTACTTCGCCTGCGGCATGCTCGCGGCGGTGCTCGTCCACGGCCGCTCGCTCTCGCGACGGATGGGATGGGCACTCATCCTGGCCGGAGCCACGGCCGTGGTGGCCGACTCGGTCTGGCACGAGTCCACCGCCCTCTCGCTCGTCGGACGCACGGTGCGTGACCTTCCGGCCGGCGCGGGCTTCGCCGCGATCGTCGCGGCGGGCGCCGCCAGCGCCGCCGCCTCCCGCCTGCTCGGAGCACGGGCGCTCACCGCCCTCGGGGCCGTCTCCTACGGCGTCTACCTGTGGCACGTGCCGCTCGTCTGGTGGCTTCGCTCCGAGGACCTCGTCCCGCTCGACCTGATCGGGGGCCTCGCGGTCGTGCTGCCCGTCACGCTCGCGGTGGCGACGGCGAGCTGGGCCCTGGTCGAACGGCCGATCCTCCGGCGCGCGCGAGCGCGAGCGGGCCAGGGTGCGGTCGACACGGTGGAGGTGACGTGAGCGCCCGTGCGATGGACGAGCACGCCCACGCGTCGTCGTCCGGAGCGCTCGCGAGCCGGCTGCGCCCGGCGTTCGCGCGGCTGCCACACGGGCTCGTGGCCGTTCCTCTGCTTGCGCTCGCCCTCTGGCCGGTGTACGGGGTCGGCTACGTCGAGTACGACGCCGCGTTCGCGCTCGTATGGGGTGGTGACCTCGCGGCAGGAAGACTTCCCCCCGACCTCCGGGGCCCGGTCTCGCCGACGCCCCACCCGCTGGCCACGCTCGTCGGTGCTGCGATGGCGCCGCTCGGCCCGGCCGCGCTTCCCGCAGTCGGCGTCCTCTCCATCGTCATGCTCGCCGCGCTCGGGTGGTCTGCGTTCCGTCTCGGTCGGGCGCTCTGCACGCCACTCGTGGGCGCCCTCTTCGGGGTGGTGCTGCTCACCCGTCCGCTGGTGGTCAAGCAGGGGCTCGCAGCCACGGTGGACGTGCCGTTCCTCGCCCTCGTCCTCGGTGCCGCCGCGCTCGAGGCCGATCGACCACGCCGGGCCCCCGTGCTCGCCCTTCTGGCCGCGGCCGGGCTCCTGCGACCGGAGGCGTGGCTGCTGTCGGCGGCCTACCTCGCCTACCTCTGGCCGGGTCGGACCGGACGCGAGCGCCTCGGCCACGGCGCTCTGGCGGCTACTGCGCCGCTCGGCTGGGTCGGCGTCGACCTGCTGACCACGGGCGACCCGCTCCATTCGCTTCACTGGACCGGCGCGGGCGCCGAGCGCCTCGGCCGGCCGACCGGCGTCGGCACCGCCCTCCTCGCCGGCCCGGGATACCTGCGCGCGATCCTCGGGGGGATCGTCCTGGCCGGCGGCCTGTTCGGCGTGGGGATCGCCATGTGGCGTCTACGCGCTCGCGCCGTTCCCCCTCTCGTGCTCGGCTCGCTCATGGTCCTGGCCTTCCTGGCGAGCGGGGCCGCCGGCCTCGCCGTGCTCCCTCGCTACCTCCTGGCTCCGGCCGCCGTCCTGGCGCTGACGTTCGCGGTGGCCGCGACGGGCTGGCGTGGCACCCGTTCGACGGCCGCGACCAAGGTGTGGACCAGCGCGGGCGTCGCACTCGTGGCCGCGCTGCTCGGCTCGCTGGCCGTGGACCGCGGAGGCCTCGGGCCGCTCGTCCAGAGGGCGGAGGAGCGCCGTGCCGAGGATGGGGCGCTGCGCTCGTTGGCCGCCGCGCCGGCCGCCGGAACCGCCGTGCGGCGGTGCCGGCCGATCCGCGTGCACTACTACCGCCTCCTGCCCCTGGTGGCCTACATCGCGCACGAGCGGCCCGGCGCTCTCGAGTTGGGGCCGCCGTCGGAGGCTTCGACGGGCGTCGTGCTCGTGCCCGTCGGGCCGCGCAGCCGAACGTCGAAGCCTCCGGGTGACGGGTTCCGCCGCCTCGACTCGAATGGCATCTTCGCCGTCTACGCGCGCTGCGGAGGGACGCGGTGACCGGGACGAGCGCGCCCGAGACGCCGGCCCGGGTCGGCACGGTGGGTAGGGCCACCGCCCCGGCACGCCCACCCGTGCTCTCGCGCCGCGCCACGACGCCGGGTCTGCTCGCGCTCGTGCTCGGGGGTGCGCTGGCGCTGCGGCTGTGGTCGATCGACGCCGGCCTGCCACTCGTCCTGAACTACGACGAGGACCTCCATTTCGTGCCGCCCGCCGTCGAGATGCTCCGCGGCTCGCTCAACCCCGGGTACTTCCAGAACCCGCCGGGCCTGACCTACCTGTTGCACGCCGTGCTCCGAGGCGCCGGAGCGCTCGGCGTCGGATCCCTCGCGCCACTGCCTGAGCGCTTCGCCTCGGACCCGGGCGGGGCCTTCCTCGCGGCGCGCCTGACCGTCGCCGCGGTGGGCACCGGGGTCGTGGCTCTCTCCTACTGGACGGCGGCACGCCTCTGGGATCGCCGGGTGGGGCTCGTGGCCGCCGCGATCATGGGCGCGGCCTTCCTGCCGGTTCTCTACTCGAAGCAGGCGCTGAACGACGTCGTCACCCTGGCGCCGGTGCTCGTGGCCATGGTCGGGTGCGTCGGGGTCCTCGAGCGGGGCGGCACCCGGGACTTCGCCGTAGCCGGGACGGCGATCGGCCTCGCCGTGGCCACCAAGTACACGGCGGGTGCCCTGTTGCTCGGACTGGTGATCGCCGCGGTGCTCGCGGTGCGCGGAGGCGTCCTCCCCCTTCGGAGGGCGGCGATCGCCACCGGCGCGGCGATGGCGCTCGCGGGCCTCGTGGCCCTCGCGCTCAACCCCTACGCGCTGCTCGACTTCGCCACGTTCAGGACCCAGATGGCCGAGCAGGCCCTCGTCGCCCGGTTCGGCAAGCTCGGCCAGGAGCGCGTGCCCGGGTGGGTCTACTACGCGTGGACGCTGACCTGGGGCCTCGGGTGGGCGCCGCTCGGCGCGGCGCTCGTCGGCACGTGCGCCCTCGTGCGGCAGGATGCCCGCCGCGCGGCGGTGATCGCCGCGTTCCCGCTCTTTCTCTTCCTCTTCATCGGCGCTCACCAGCAGTACTACGCGCGCTGGCTCATGCCCGCCTACGCGGGACTGGTGCTGCTCGGCGCGTACGGCGCCGTCCGCATCGCCGACGCCCTGCCGGCGCGTCGGGGCCTGCGCTCGGTGGCCCTCGCCGGCCTCTCCGTCCTGCTCGTGGCCCAGGGTCTCGTATCGAGCGTGCACGTCGGCCGTGTGCTCGGTCGGCCCGACACGCGGGAGACCGCGCGCGAGTGGCTGCTGGGCAACCTACCTTCCGGCACCGGCCTCGCCGCCGAGCCGTTGCTGCCGCAGGGATACCTCTCGACGGTCGGCCGCGACGGACCGGCCCACTACCGCCTCTACCCGGTGCGTCGTCCGTTCTCGGAGTACCAGCTCCGGCTCTCTCCGGGGCGGATCGACGCCTACCGCGCGGGCGGCTGGTGTTGGGTGCTGGTCACGAGCTTCCAGCGCGATCGGGGAGGCGGCGCCAGTGCACGGGCCTACTACGAGCGTCTCGAGCGCGAGTCGGCCCGCATCGTCACCTTCTCCCCGTACGCGCCCGGGGCGCGGCCGCCGCCCTTCAACTTCGATCTGTCGTTCAACTACCTGCCCGGGGCCTACGAGCGGCCCGGGCCGCTCGTCGAGCTGCACCGGCTGACGGACTGCGCCTCCTCCCCGATCGCCCTCCCGGCCGCCTCGAGCTCCTCCACCGACCCGGCCTCGCGCACGCTGGCCAGGTCGAGAATGCGTGCGTCGAAGCGATCCAGCTCGTCGCGGCCGACCACCGCATGGCAGCCCACGCCGGCCTGACGGCACCGGCGCGCGACCTCGGAGACCGCCTTGCCCGTGAGCGTCTGGGCGTCGAGCCGACCCTCGCCCGTGACCACGAAGCGCGCCGCCCGCATCCGCGCGTCGAAGCCGAGGGCGTCGAGCACGTAGGCAGCACCCGGCACGAGCCGAGCGCCGTGGTGGGCCCATAGCCCTCCCGAGAGGCCGCCGGCGCACCCGGTCATCGCGACGCCGCGCGGGTCGTGTGGGGCGGCGGCCGCGAGCTCGTCGAGGCGCTGCTCTAGCCGCCGGACGGTCGCCTCGTCGGCGCCCTTCTGGGGACCGAACACCCGCGCGCAGTCCTCCCACGCGGTCCGGACGTCGCAGACCACCACCATCGCCGGGGCGGCGCCCGCCTCCGTGAGGCCCTCGAGCGCTCCCGCACCACCGTCGGTGGTGGCGGAGCCGCCTACTCCGACGATCACCTCCTCCGCACCCGCGGCGAGCGCCGCGGCGATCAGCTCGCCGGTTCCGCGGGTCGAGGCCGCCCAGGGGTCACGCACGGCCTCGTCCACGCGCCAGAGCCCGCTGGCCTGGGCCATCTCCACCACCGCGGTGCCGCCGCCGGGCAGCAGCGCGTACTCGGCCTCGACCGGGCGGCCCAGCGGGTCCGAGACCCGTGCTCGGTGGCGCTCCCCCCCGAGTGCGGCGAGCAACACGTCCATCGTCCCGCCGCCGCCGTCGGCCACCGCAAGCTCCTCGGCCTCGAGGCCCGTCTCGCGCAGGCCCCGCGCCAGCGCGCTCGCCACCGCGGTCGCCGCCAGCGTGCCCTTGAAGTCGTCGGGGGCCACCAGCACCGGGGCGCCGCCCGCCGCGAACCCCCGCTCTATCGGGACTCCTCGCCGGTCAGGAAGTCGATCAGGAGCTCGTTCAGCCGCTCCGGGGCATCCACCGGGATCCAGTGGCTCGCGTCGTCGATGCGCTCATAGCGCCAGGGTCCGTTCACGTTCGCCGCCGAGGACGTCATCTGGTGCTCGGTGAGCGCGACGTCGCCGCTGCTCCAGACGCCGAGCGTCGGACACGACACCGCCGGCACCGCCGAGCTGATCGCGCTGACGAAGGACTCGGGGGAGATGTTCGCGCGGTACCAGTTGAGCCCGGCGGTGAGACGGCCCGGGCGGGAGAGGTCCTCGATGTAGCGGTCGAGATCGCCACCGCCGCCGAAGGCCTCGCGGAAGAACCGCCAGTCGTCGCGCCGGAGCGCCTCCTCGGCCTCGGGGAACTGGAAGAAGAGCATGTACCACGACAGGGCCCGCTGCTCCATGCTCCCCGGGAATGTCGCCGGGTGGCCGACCGAGATGGCCACGAGGCGCTCGACGCGCTCGGGGTGGAGCGCAGCGAGGCCCCACGCCAGCGCGGCGCCCCAGTCGTGGCCGAGCACGCGGAGGCTCGGCACCTCGAGCTGGTCGAGGATGCCCACCACGTCCTCCAGCACCGCCGGCAGCGCGTAGGCCTCCATCTCCTCCGGGGCGTCGGACTGCCCGAAGCCGCGCAGGTCGGGTGCGACCACGCGGAAGCCCGATCCGGTCAGGGCCGGGACCTGGTGGCGCCAGAGATCGAGCGAGTCGGGGAACCCGTGGAGAAGCAGGACTGCCGGCCCCTCGCCGTCGTCGAGCACGTTCAGTCCGATGCCGCCCACCTCGAGGCGCCGGGCGGAGGTCGCGTCGCCGACGCTCACGGCGCGAGCTTAGGCGTGATCGGAGCTGCGCCGCGAGAGCAGTCGCTCGAGCAGCGACGTGCGTCCCGACGGATAGGGCGGCTCGGTCTCGCCGTCCGCGGGAGCAACGTCGCCGGGCTCGTCGTCGCGCCCCTCGACCCGGTAGGCCGCGATCGCCGTGTCCTCCTCCGACCCGGGCTCCCAGGCCACGTCCGGGCCCCCGCGATCGCGGACGGGAAACCGGTACTCCGGTGCGTCCTCCCAGTCGAGCTCCTCGCAGAAGAGGCCAACGGACCCGCTCTTCGCGATGGGCTCGTCGTCCACGGGCTGAGCCGGTGCCTCCTCCTCGTCGCCGTTGACCGTGCGAGTGTCGAGGAGGGCGAGTGCTTCGTCGGGCTCGACCGGCTCCGGGTCGGTTGCGACCGCCGGCGGCGGGAACCGCTTGTTTGCCGCGGCCATCACCTGGCCGACCTGGTTGAAGAGTCGCTGCATGTCCTCGAGGAGGTGATGTCGTTCCTGCCACAGCAGCTCGGTGTCCTCGTCGAGCTCGCGGACCCTCGCCTCGGCTCGCTCGCGCGTGGCGCGGGCCTCATCCTCGGCCGAGCGCAGGGTCGCGTCGGCCTCCCCCCGGGCCCGGGAGGTGATGTTCTCCTCCGCCTCGTGGGCCCGTTGGAGGATCGCGGTGGTCTGCTCACCGATCTGCTCGAGCTCCCGCTTCACCGCGGCGTCCGGCGCCCGAGCGGTCTCGAGCTGCTCGATCACGTGCGAGACATCCTCCATGTACTCGTCCACCTTCGCGCGGTCGTAGCCGCGGAAGGCGAGCGGGAAGTCGACGGCCCGCCCATCCCCAGATGGCTCCGAGGCAGGCTCCAGCTCGTCGGGGAGCTCCCACTCCTCGGTCGAGACGTCGACGTCCCGCCGGCCGTTGATTCGCTGGAAGACGTTCACGCGAGCACGTTTCGCCGCCCGGCGGGCGATCCCTTCCGACGGACGAGGGCTCGGCTCAGCCCCAGTCGATCGCCATCCTGAACGCCTGCTCGGCCTCCTCGCCGCGGACGCAGAAGATCACGAGCTCCAGCTCGCCCTCGTGGCCACGAGCCGTCTCGACCATCAGCCGGGCCGCCTCGTCGGTGGGAAAGCCGCCGACCCCGGTGCCGAAGGCCACCAGCGCGAGCGAACGGCATCCGAGCTCCTCGGCGCGCTCGAGGGTCGAACGGGTCGCCCTGGCGATGACGTCGGCCGAGGTGGGCCCGCCCAGCTCCATCGTCGCGGCGTGGATCACGTACCTCGCGGGCATGTCGCCGGCCGAGGTGGCCACCGCCTCGCCCAGGCCGATCGGTGCGCGGTCGTTCGACTCGCGCTGAACGACCTCACCGCCGGCGCGGGAGATGGCCCGCGCCACCCCGCCCCCGTGCTTCAGCTCGGTGTTCGCGGCGTTCGCGATGGCGTCGACCTCGAGGCGCGTCACGTCGGCCTGCCTCACCTCGAGCTCCGCCATCCTCCGTATCTTCCAGGAAATTGCCGAGGGCGACCACGGGGGCGGTCTCTAGGAGCGCAGCTGCTCGATCCCGCACTCCTGCGGCGCCTTGTCCGGCCGCCAGCGCTTGAAGCGGGCGCCGTGGCGGATGCGGTGGCCGCTCACGTGGTCGAACGTGACCTCCGCCACGAGCTCGGGCCGCAGGCCCTCCCACACGAGCTCCTCCTCCGACTTCCAGCGGCTCGGCTCGCCGGCGCCGGACTCGTGGGTGCGGTAGGGCTCGAGGACGTCGAGCAGCTCGCGCTTCTGCTTTCCGGTGAAGCCCGAGGTGTGGCCCACCTCGCGGAGCTCGCCCTCGTCGTCGTAGAGCCCGAGGATCAGCGATCCCACCGTGCCCTCGAGCTTTCCGAAGCGGAAGGCCTTGACCACGGCCTCGGCGGTGCGCAGGCGCTTGATCTTCGTCATCCCCGTGCGCTCGCCGGGGCGGTAGGGGGCGGTCCCGTCCTTGGCGATCACCCCCTCCGAGCTCCCGGTGAGCCAGGCTCCGGCGGCCTCGCGGTCGCGGGTGCAGGGAGTGAGCTCCACCGGCGCGACGATCAGCCCCTCGAGCCGGGCCCTGCGCTCGTCGTAGGGGAGGTCGAGCAGCGACTCGTCGCCGTCGGCCAGCAGGTCGAAGGCGACGAAGGCGGCGGGGGTCTCCCCGGCCAGGCGCTCGATGCGCGAGGCGGCGGGATGGATGCGCTGTGAGAGGCGATCGAACTCCTGGGCCCCGTCCACGACCACGATCAGCTCTCCGTCGAGGACGACTCGCTCAGTGGGGAGCGCGAGTACCTGAGGGAGGATCTCGGGGAAGTAGCGCTCCATCGGACGGCCGTTGCGGCTCTGAAGGCGCACTTCGCCGCCGTCGCGGAAGACGAGGGTGCGGAATCCGTCCCACTTAGGCTCGTAGCGCCAGTCCGTCCCGGACGGCAGCTCCTTTGCGGCGCGTGCGAGCTGCGGCTCGAGGGGCGGGGTGAGCGGAAGGGCCACGCGCGGCGGACTCTAGGAGCGCCGATGGTCGATTCGGCGCGCGAGCGCCCGGGGCGGGCGGATACGATGAGAGACGAGCCGGTTCCGCGGGTCCCCGCCGCGCCCGCCCTCACCGGCCTCGAACCGACGGCGGCACCCGGCGAGGAGGTCTCGTGTCCCACGAGCAGGCGACGGTCGCGGAGGAGGAGTACCTCGAGACGATGTTCTGGCTCTGGGAGGCCCGCCTTCCGCTCACCGCGGCGAACATCGCCCGTGCCATGCGCCTCTCCGCCCCGACCGTGCACGAGATGGTCCGCCGTCTCGAGGCCGACGGCTACGTGGAGCGCGCCGAGGACAAGTCACTCGAGTTCACCGAGGCCGGACGGGACCACGCCTCGACGGTGGTACGCCGCCACCGCATGATCGAGCGCTTCCTCACCGACGTCCTCGGCATCCCCTGGGACGAGGTTCACGAGGAGGCCGAGCGGCTCGAGCACGCCATGTCCCCGGTCCTCGAAGAGCGGATGATGGCCGCGATCGGGGGCGCCACCACCTGCCCTCACGGCCACCCGATAATCGAGGGCGCCCGCGAGGAGGGCGTCCCCCTCGCCGACGTGGCCGAGGGCGCCGCCGTCCACGTTCTCCGCTTCGAGAACGAGGCCGAGGATCTCCTTCACTACCTGAAGGACACCGGCCTCCGTCCCGGCCTGGAGGGCACGCTCGCGGAGTCCGGCCCCGAAGAGGTGGTCATGCAATCCGACGGCCGCCGCCACGCGGTCACTCGCAGCGTGGCCGAGACCGTGTCGGTGCGAGCCGACCCCTCGCCCCCGGCGCGGACCGCGCTGCCCGATCAGCTGGTGCTCGCGCGGGAGCGCTACGGGCGCTGAGTGGCGGAGGCTCTCCCGCGCGTCAGTTGAGGCGTGCGCGAAGCGACCGCAGCTCGACTCTGAAGGCGGCCCCGTCCGCCTCTCCGAGCGGCAGGTCCAGGCGGAGCTCGGCCGCCCGGATCGCGAGGCCGAGATCCATGCGGCGGCTGTAGGAGCCGACCAGGTTGTTGAGCATCCGCAGCGCGGTGGCGTGCGGACCCCATGGCTCGATCTCGATCGGCTCCGCCAGGGCGATCGGGGCACCGCCGTTGAAGGGGTCGAGCAGGAGCGGGGGCGACTGACCGAAGTGTCCCGCCACATAGTGGCCCGGGAGCCCGACGCCGGCCAGGAGGATCCCGGCGCGGCGGGCCACCTCGACGTAGACGATCGACAGCAGGATCGGCAGGCCCGTGCGGCGCTCGAGCACTAGGTCGAGCATGGAGTTGTCGGGGTCGTCGTAGTCCTCGCGGTTGCCGGTGAACCCCTGCCTAACGCTTAGCACCTCGCGCAGGGCGTCGAGCTCCGCGGCGGGACCGGTCCCGGCCGCCGGAGCGAGCTCGGCCCCGAGGTGGTCGAGCTCGGCACGCGCGCCGTCGGCATCGACTTCTCCGAGCTCGCCGGCGAGCGCCAGGGCCAGCTCGCCGATGGAGGGGTCACGCTCGGACGCGAGCGCCGTGAAGGGTGCGATGGACACGCCCGGCGGCCTCAGGCCGACGCCTCGCCGCGCCGCCCCACCGTGCTTCGCGGGCGGCTGTAGGCGAAGTAGACGACGACGCCCAGAGCGAACCACACGCCGAACCGGATGAAGTTCGCCGCCCCGAGCGTGGCTATCAGTGCCCCCGACATCGCGACCGTCAGGACCGAGACCACCGGCAGCAGTCGGTCGCGGGCCATGGCGAAGGCGACCCGGGTCTGCCCGAGCATGAGGAGCAGGGTGGTCTTGAACAGCGCGAGCAGCGCGCCGGCGAACACGATGATCGTGACCACGGGCATCTCGACCGCGGCGAAGGCCTCGGCCACCGGCGTCTCCCCTGCCAGCTCGCCGAACGGCACCATCCCGGTGATCACCGCGGACACCAGCACGTAGAGCACGGTGACGATGGCCAGCGACCCGATGATGCCCACCGGCATGTCGGACTGGGGGTTGCGCGTCTCCTCGGCGGTGGTGGCCACGATGTCGAAGCCGATGTAGGCGAAGAACACCACCGCCGCGCCGCCAAGCACGCCGACCGCGCCGAACGGAAAGTACGGCCGCGACGAAGCTGGGCGCCCTCCTCTTCGGTCGTCGCGAGGGCCTCCTCGATGCTCTTGCGGCGCGCGGTGGTCGCAGCGGCCATGACCGACCCGACCCCTACGCCTTCGCGCCGTTCAGGCTCTCCACGGCCGCGGCCAGGCGCGAGACGCCCTCGTCGATCTGATCGGGGGTCACCCCGGAGTAGGCGAGGCGGCAGGCGTCCTCCCCGCCCTCGATCAGGAAGTCGGTGCCCTTGATGATCTTCACCCCGTGCTCGTCGGCGGCGTCCTGGAGCGCTCGCGAGTCGGTGCCGTCGGGGAGCTCGGCCCAGAGGAAGTAGCCCCCCTCGGGGGAGACGAACCGGGCGCCGGGGAGGTGGCGGCCGAGGGCGTCGACCAGCGTGTCGCGGCGCTTGCGCAGGGCGGCCTTGACGGTCTCAATCGAGCGATCGATCGCCCCCGAGCGGCAGAACTCGGCCACGATCGCCTGCGAGACCATGCTCGGTGATATGTAGGTGGTCGTGGCCATCGCGGCGATCTCGCCCATCAGGTCCGGGGGTCCGATCAGGTAGCCCACGCGGATTCCGGGACACACCGTCTTGGAGAACGAGGAGGCGTAGACCACGTGGTCGGACTGGTCGAGCGACAGCATGGTCGGCACGTCCTCGCCCTCGAAGCGCAGCTCGACGTAGGGGTCGTCCTCGAAGAGCACGAAGTCGTGGCGCTCGGCCAGGTCCACCAGGCGGCGGCGCTTCTCGAGCGAGAGCGTGCACCCGGCCGGGTTGTGGAAGCTCGAGATGATGTGCGCGAGCTTCGGGCGCGCACCCTCCTCGAGCGCGGCCTCGAGCGCGCCCACGTCGATCCCGTCGGCCTCGAGGGGGATGGTGAGGAGATCGGCGCCGATGTTGCGCAGGGCGAGCAGCGTCCGGTCGTAGGTCGGGGCCTCGACGACCACGAGGTCACCGGAGGAGACGAGGTGACGGAACAGGAAGTCGTCGGCCTGGAGCGAGCCGTTCGTGGCCAACACCCGGTTGGTGTCGACTTCCTGGCGCTCGGCGATCCACTCCCGCAGGGGCCCGTAGCCCCACGCGTTGCCGTACGAGAAGGCGCCGGCCGGGTCCTCCGAGAAGGCGCGGTCCGCGGCCGCACGGAGGTCGTCGACCGCGACGATGTCGAGTGAGGGCGCGCCGCGCGCGAACGAGATCGTGTCCGTCGAGCCCATGTGGGGCCGAACGCTACAACGCGCGGGCGTAGACCACGATGGAATCGCGGTAGGTGTCCTCGCCTTCGTCGAAGGCGCCGCCGCAGGTTATGAGCACGAGCTCGGGCTCGGCGGAGCTCCGGCCGCATATAGGATCACTGCGAGAGCGGCCAGCAGGGGAACACACAAGGCCCCGACGATCCCTTCCATGGGCGGTCGAGCGTACTGATGGAGCAGCGACGACTGAGCGCATCCCTCGAGCGGCTCGATCCCGTGGATCGAGCGGTCCTCGAGCTGTCGAAGCGGCGCGGCATGACCGACGGCGAGATCGCGGACATGATGCGCTCGACGCCCGCTGCGGTCACCCGCCGCCGCCGGCAGGCGGTCGACCGCATCGCGGTGTGGATGGGCGCGGCGGACGCCGACGACCGCAGGGCCGTCGACCTCGACCTCGACCGGCTCCTCTCGGCGGATGGAGCGGCCTCGAGCACCCCCTCGGGTGCGGCGACCAGACAGCCGGGTGCCGGCCCGGCGCCCCGGGCGAGCACCGGCGCGACCGCCGAGGAGCCGCCCAGCGCGCGGGGAGCATGGGTCGTCGCTCTGGTGGTGATCGCGCTCGCCGTCCTCGGCGCCGTGCTCGGGATCTGGCTTTCGACGGCAGGCCAGGAGGGCGCCGAGCGGCCAGGGGCGCCGGTGGTCACCTCGCCGGGGGCCGCACCGGCGCCAGCCCCCCCCGCGTCCAGCTTCCGCCGGGTCCCGGCCAGCCTGTCGGTGCCGCTTCCCGACCCCGCCGATGGCCGGCCCGACGGGGAAGCGACCGCTCGCCTCGGCTGAGGTCCACGTGTGGCTGGCCGATGTCGACGCGGCGGCCGGACGTGGCGGCGAGGCCGGCGACCTCTCGCCCGAGGAGGCGAGCAGGGCTGCGCGGCTGCGCTTCGACCGCGACCGCACCCGGTTCGTCGCCCGCCGGCGGCTGTTGCGCCGGCTGCTCGGGGAATACCTCGGGGTCGCGCCCGAGGACGTGGTCCTCGAGTCGGAGAAGTGGGGCAAGCCGCGGGTGGCGTCCTCGGACCGGTCGGCGGCCCTTGAGTTCAGCCTGTCCGCATCCGGCGGCATGTGCGTCTACGCCTTCGCGCTGGGACGAGCGGTGGGGGTGGACCTGGAGCGTCTCCGAGCCGATCTCGACGTGATGTCCGTGGCTCGTCGGGCGCTCCCGCGGGAGAGGACGGACGCACTCGAGGCGCTCCCTCCGGAGGAGCGATCCTCCACGTTCTTCACCGACTGGGTGGATGTGGAGGCGAGGGTCAAGCTCTCGGGCGAGGGACTGGCCGGGCTCGACCGCGCGCGAGGGGACGACCGATCCACGACGGTCATCCCGCTGAGGGCCCCTGACGGCTACGTGGCGGCGCTGGCCCTCGACGGTCCGCCGGCGGTGATCATCGAGCGACGCTGGCCCGACGAGGCCGCGGGCGTCCCCGACCGGACGAGATGACGCGCGTTTCGGTGGCTAGACCTTCGCTCCGAGCACCTCGGCGGCGATGTCCGCCACCTCGGTGGGGGTGCGGCCCACCCGCACGCCCTTGGCCTCGAGGGCCTCGGCCTTGGCCTGGGCCGTGCCGCGCGAGCCGGAGATGATGGCCCCGGCGTGGCCCATGGTCTTGCCGGGGGGAGCGGTGAATCCTGCGATGTAGCCCACCACGGGCTTCGAGACGCTCTCGGCCACGTACTCGGCGGTGCGCTCCTCCTCGTCCCCGCCGATCTCCCCGCACATGACGATGAGCTCGGTCTGGGGGTCGGCCTCGAAGCGCTCGATCACGTCGATGAACGAGGACCCGACCACCGGGTCGCCGCCGATGCCGACGATCGTCGAGTTGCCGAAGCCGCGCTGGGCCAGCTCGTTGCCGATCTGGTAGGTC
>JACCZP010000338.1 GCA_013695885.1 Thermoleophilaceae bacterium
ACGATGCACAAGCCCTGACACGTCTCGAGCAGGCCGACGTGGCTGAGTTTGTGCACGTCAGGCTTCAGGCTGAATCTGAATCCACCGCGTCGGGATCGGCAGGCTTCAGGCTGAATCCGCCGCTCGAGGGGGTCGGGGCCGAACCCGCGGCGACGGCCCGAGGGCGGCGGGACCCCGCCTGGATTCGCGCTCAGGCCGCGAGCATCACCGCCGTCCACCCCGCCTCGGAACGGCGCTCGCGCTCGCGCAGCGGCGCGAAGGCCGCGGCCGCCTCGTCGGCCTCGTGGTCGAGCAGGCCGGAGAGGATCAGCGCCCGGGGCCGGTGCTCGATGAGCGCAGCCACCCGCAGCAGCAGCGGCCGCATGAGGTTGGCGACCACCGCGTCGGCCGCCGGCGACGCCTCGGTGCGGAGGTCGAAGCGCTCTAGGCGGTCGAGGCTCACGCCGTTGCGCCGCGCGGTCTCCTCGGTGGCCTCCACCGCGCCGCGGTCGCAGTCGAGCGCCGCGACCGGCGCGAAGCCGAGCCGTGCCGCGGCCACCGCCAGCACCCCCGATCCGCACCCGAGGTCCGCGAAGGAGCCCTTCGGCTCGAGCTCGAGCATGAGCTCGAGGCAGAGCCGGGTGGTGGGGTGCGCGCCCGTGCCGAACGCTTGGCCCGGATCCACCACGATCTCCTCGACTCCCGGTCGCACCGCCGCCTGCTCCCACGGCGGGCGCACGTAGAGGCGGCCTCCCACCAGCACTGCGGTGTGGAAGCGCTTCCAGCGCTCCTCCCAGTCGTCGGGAACCTCGTCGCCCCGCACCGACACGGTGGTCCCGCCGACCTCGGCGTCGCCCTCCGGCAGGGTGGGCAGCTCTCCGGGCCCGCCGTAGACGGCGTACTCGACCCATCCCTCGCCGTCCACCTGCTCGACCCCGGAGGGCGCCATCTCGAGCAGGGCGGCGAGCACCTCCTCGGCGTGCGCCGCCGGCACCCGGACCGCGAGGCGGATCATCCTCGGCGAGGGCTCTAGCGCAACGCGCGTCGCACTCGCGCGAACAGGCCGTCGTCCTCCTGCGCCCGCACGTTGCGCTCCTCCAGCGAGTCCCGGAAGCGCTCGAGCAGGTCGCGCTGCTCGCGGGAGAGGTCACGCGGCACAACGACGTTCACCACCACGCGCTGGTCGCCGCGGCGCGAGCGCCCGAGGCCGGGCATCCCGCGGCCCGAGAGCGTGACGATCGCCCCGGGTTGGGTGCCTGCGCGGACCTCGACCTCCTCCTCGCCGTCGAGGGTCGGCACGGTCACCCGTGTGCCGAGCGCCGCCTCGGCGGCCGAGAGGTCGACGACGGTCACAAGGTCACTGCCGTCGCGCAGGAAGCGCTCGTCCTCGCGCACGCGGACCACGACGTAGAGGTCACCGGGGCGACCGCCGGGCTCCCCGGCGTGCCCGCGCCCGCTGACGCGGATGCGCTGGTCGTCGGCGATGCCCGCCGGCACGTCAACGGTGAGCTTGCGGCGCTCCACCCGGCGGCCCCGTCCCGCGCACTGCGAGCACGGGACCTCCGGCGTCTTGCCCTCGCCCTCGCAGCGGTCGCAGGCCACCGCCTGGACCACCTGCCCGAACGGCGTGCGGGAGACGCTGCGGAGGGCTCCCGCCCCTCCGCAGCGCTCGCAGGTCTCTATCGGGGTGCCGGGCTCCGCGCCGTTGCCCCGGCAGCGCTCGCAGGGGGAGACACCGTCGAACTCGACCTCCACCGCGGCCCCGCGCGCCGCCTCGGCCAGATCGATATCCACCGACACGGCCACGTCGCCGCCGGCGGCCGCCCCGCCGCCGCGCCCGGCGCCCGCGCCCCCGCCGAACAAGTCCCCGAACGGGCTGGCGCCCCCGCCGAAGAACGCCTCGAAGATGTCCCCAACCGAGCCGAAGCCCTCGAACGGCGAGCCCTGTCCGGCGCCGCGCAGGCCCTCGTGGCCGTAGCGGTCGAAGGTGGCGCGGCGCTCCGGGTCGTTCAGGATCTCGTAGGCCTCGGCGGCCGCCTTGAACTTGGCCTCGGCCTCGGGGTCGTGGCGGTTGACGTCGGGGTGCAGCTCCCGCGCGAGACGCCGGAACGCGCTCTTCAGCTCCCGGTCGCCGGCCTCGCGCGAGACCCCCAGGACCTGGTAGGGATCGCCGTTCATCGATCCTCGAGCACTACTCGTAGAGCTCGACCGCGAAGCGCGACAGCTCGTCGGCGGCGCGACGCACCGCGGCGATGGCCGTCGGGTAGTCCATCCGCACCGGGCCGAGCACGCTCACCGCGCCGAGGTTGCGGCCCGGCAGTCCGTAGTTGGCGGCCACGATCGAGATCGAGCGCAGCGCCGGCGTCTCGTTCTCCTCGCCGATGCGCAGGTAGACGCTGGGCTCCTCGAGCGCGCTGCGGAGCACCGACAGCAGCGCCACCCGGCGCTCGAGCAGGGCCATCAGGTCGTTGATCTGGCTGAGCTCGGCCACGCGGTCCTCGGAGAGCAGGCGCGCGGTGCCGTCCACGTAGATGGAGTGCTCGGCGGTCTCCTCGAGCTCGAGGAAGGCCGGCGCGAGCGTGTCCAGGAAGTCGCGCTCGGTGGTGGAGAGCCCCTCCGCGGTCAGCCCGCGCTGCACCATGCGGGCCCCCACGCTCATCCCGCCGAGCGCCTCGTTCAGGTATGAGCGCGCCCAGTCCACGAGGCCGGCGTCGACCGGCGAGCCGTAGGGGATCACCCGCTTCGAGACGCCGCCGGTGGAGGTTATGACCACGACCATCGCGACCTGCGGCTGGAGGAGCAGGACCTCGACGTGGCGGATCGTGGTGGTGGCGATGGGCGGCGCCGTGACGATGGCCAGGAGATTGGTGACCTGGGAGAGCTGCTCGGTGGCGGCGCGCATGGCGTCGTCCACCTCGCGCCGGATCAGCGACAGGCGGAAGGGAGGCGCGTGGCGGCGCATCTCGGGGGACCCGAGGAGCTCGTCGACGTAGAGGCGGTAGCCGCGGTCGGTGGGCACCCTTCCGGCGGAGGTGTGAGGGTGGCGGAGCACGCCCATCACCTCGAGCCGCGCGAGCTCGGCGCGGATCGTCGACGGGCCCCACGGTGCGTCGTCCTGCTCGGCGAGCCACTTCGAGCCCACCGGAGAGCCCAGCGCCACGTGACTCTCCACGACCTTGCGAAGGAGCGAGGACTGGCGGGCGGTCATCTCCACCCCTCCCATGCTAGGCCCGGGTCATGGCGCCTCCAGGACGAGCTCGGCCTCTCCGCCGCGCACGATCGGCGTCCCGGCCTGCTCGGCCACGAGGTCGAGCACCGCCCGCGTGCCCTCGGCGTCCACCTCGCGCACCGAGCCCGACACCGTGATCTCCTGCTCGGGCACGCCCACGCCCCGGAACTGCACCCCGAGGCGCCGCAGGGACCGCGGATCGCCGCCCGCGGCGGCCGTCGCGGCACGCGCCATCAGAGCCATCCCGTACAGGCCGTGGAGGATGTTGCCGGGCAGGCCCACCGACCGAGCGAACTCGGGATCGATGTGGATCGGGTTGAAGTCCCCCGACGCGCCGGCGTAGCGGTGGGGAAGGTGGCGAGCGGGGGTCACCCGCAGCTCGGAGAGGGCTTCGCCGGCGCGAAGGTCCATCAGTGGCGGCGCACGATGTTCGTCCAGACGCCGCGCACGGTCTGGGCGCCGTCCTGGTTGGTGGAGACCGACGCGAACACGAAGAAGCCCATGCCACCCTTCTCGTAGACGTCCACCACGCTGGCCGTGGTGGTCACCGTGTCCCCGGCGCACACCGGCTCCTCCCAGTCGAACTCCTGGCCTCCGTGCACCATGTGCGCGTAGTCGATCCCGAGCTCGGGATCGGCGACGGCCGGCGCGAGCGCCCCGATCGCGTAGACCACGCAGAACATGGGCGGGGCCACGAGATCGCGGAAGCCGGCGGCGCGGGCGGCCTCGCGCTCGTGGTGCACGGGCGCCTCCTCGCCGATCGCGCGGGCGTACTCGCGCACCTTCTCGCTGCCCACCTCGTAGACGAAGGCGGGATAGGAGCGCTCCGGGGGAGCGTCGTAGGGCGCCACGGCGCTCGAGGCGGCCCGGATCTAGGTCTCGGCCCGGGTGGCGCCCCGGTCCGAGCCGACCATCCTGGCCACCGCCGCCATGTCCTGCTCGCCCAGGCCGCACGCCTCGGCCCGGCGCAGCTGCAGGGTGACGGCGCGGGCGAACGGGAGCTCCAGGTCGGCGGCGGCCTCGAGCACGAGCTCGGCGTCCTTGCGGGCAAGGGCGAGCGCGAAGCTGGGCGGGAACTCGTCGGCGATCATCGCCCGGCCCTTCAGGTCGGCGTAGGGCACGCCGAGCGGCCCGCCCTCGATGGCCTCGAGGAATCGCTCGGGATCGACGCCGATCGAGCTCGCGAGGGCCACCGCCTCGGCCACGCCCTCGACGAGCGTGAGCAGCCACGAGTTCAGCACGAGCTTGAGCCGCGAGCCCGCGCCCGCCTCGCCGACCCACAATGTCTTCTGCCCGACCGCGTCGAAGAGCGGCTGGCACCTTCCTCGGAGGTCGTCGTCCTCCGGGCCCGAGGCCAGCACCAGCAGCTGTGCCTGCTCGGCGGGCTCCTTCGTGCCGAGCACCGGCGCGTCCACGAACGCGACCTCGTGCTCGGCCGCAGTGGCCTTCATCCGCTCGGTGCCGGCCAGCCCGATCGTCGACATCTGAATCCAGGGCGCACCCTCGAGCGCGGGGAGAGCTCCCTCGCCTCCGGTCATCGCCTCCTCGACCGCCGAGGCGTCGGCCAGCATCGTGATCACCGCGCCGGCGCCCGAGGCCGCCTCCTCGGGCGAGTCGGCCACCTCGACCCCATCCACGGCATCGGCCTTCTCGCGAGTGCGGTTCCACGCGCGCACGGCGAAGCCGGCGGAGGCGAGGTTGCGCGCCATCGGCGCGCCCATGGTGCCGGCCCCGAGGAACGCGACGGTGGTCGAGGCGCTCTGCGTCACGGCTCAGGTCTAGCCGCGAGAGGGCGGCGCGAAACCTGTCGAGGTGAGCCGCGCCGGGGGCGCCGGCTCAGAGGCCGGACTCGGGCTTGGCCTCCTGGAAGGAGCGCGGCGAGTCGACGATGAAGGGGTCGACGCGCTCGACGACCTCCTGGAAGCTGAGTGTGCCCTCGAGCGCGCCATCGGTCACGTTCTGGCCGCGGAGCATGCGGATGGCCCCGGCGTGACGGCCCTCGACCTGGGCGATCTGGCCGGCGTTGTTCAGCACGGCCTTCGACCCGAGCAGCGGGCCGGCGCCGTTGTAGGCCATCACGCCCGTGTCCTCGAAGGTCTGGGCGAGCTCCAGGAAGGCGGATTCGCTCCCGAAGGGGAACGTGACCGTCGGCGCGCGGCCCGGCTTGCCACCGAGGGTCTTGACGGCACCGATCAGGAAGTCGATGTGCGCGGCCTCGTTCGAGTAGATCTCCTTGGTCAGCTCGCGAGCCTCGCCGCTCAGGTTCACGGCTGAGAGCCCGCGCTTGTAGTACTCCGCCTCGAGGTACTCGAGGGTGAGCGCGAAGTTGAGGATCTCGATGTCGCTCTTGCCCGCCTGCCCGGGCGGCGCGTACTGGGTGCCCTGGGCCAGCGCGCGATTGACGAAGGGACTGACCGCCCCCAGGCCGGAGGCCGCGCCGGCCGCCAGCACACCGCGCATGATGAAGTCGGCGCGTGTCGTGCCGTGGACCTCGATACCGGCCAGCCGTGGCGGCGCGCTGGGCGGCTCGCCGGGCAGCGGGCGCGATCGTGCGAAGCGCCTCACACGACCACCGGGGTGGAGATGATCATGCCCTCGGAGCGCTTCAGCGTCTCCTCGATGGTGAACGGACGCGCCATCGGCCCGTCCGGGCTGGCCTTGCGGCC
>JACCZP010000098.1 GCA_013695885.1 Thermoleophilaceae bacterium
ACGTGCTCGGGCACGTCGTCGATGTCGCCGCGGTTTCGCTCCGGCAGGATCACGTCGGTGAGCCCGGCGGCGTGGGCCGCCAGCACCTTCTGCTTGAGCCCGCCGATCGGGAGCACCCGACCCTGGAGCGTGACCTCGCCGGTCATGCCGACAGTGTGCTTGACGGGGCGCCCCGACAGCAGCGAGCTGAGCGCCGTCACCATCGTGACGCCCGCGCTCGGGCCGTCCTTGGGGATCGCCCCAGCCGGCACGTGGACGTGGAACTCGCGCTCCTCGAACGCCGACTCGTCGATCCCGAGCTCGTCGGCGTGCCCGCGCACGTAGGACAGCGCGATCCGCGTCGACTCCTTCATCACGTCACCGAGCTGGCCGGTCAGCACGAGGTTCTCCTTGCCCCGCATCGCCGTCGCCTCGACGAACAGCACGTCGCCGCCGGTGCCCGTGACCGCGAGGCCGGTGGCCACGCCCGGCACCGCCGTGCGCTCGGCCGCCTCCTGGAAGTGCTTCTGCCGCCCGAGGGCGTCGCGCACCGTCGCGAGGTCAACCTCCACCGGCGGCTCGATCTTCGCCGAGGCGATCCGCGTGGCGGTCTTGCGCAGCACCGTGCCGAGCTCGCGCTCGAGCTGGCGTACGCCGGCCTCGCGGGTGTACTCGGAGACGACCGTTCGCAGCACGTCGTCCGAGATCGAGACCTCCTCCTCGCGCAGCCCGTTGCGCTCGCGCTGGCGCGGCCACAGGTAGCCGCGTGCGATCGCGACCTTCTCGTCGGTCGTGTAGCCGTCGAAGCGGATCGTCTCCATGCGATCGAGCAGCGGCCCGGGGATCGTCTCGGCCACGTTGCCCGTGGCGATGAACATGACCTCCGAGAGGTCGAGCTCGACGTCGAGGTAGTGGTCGCGGAACGAGTGATTCTGGGCCGGGTCGAGCACCTCGAGCAGTGCCGCCGACGGGTCGCCACGCCAGTCGGCGCCGACCTTGTCGACCTCGTCGAGCATGATCACCGGGTTCATCGTGTCGGCGTCGCGCAGGGCACGCACGAGGCGTCCCGGCAGCGCGCCGATGTAGGTGCGCCGGTGGCCACGGATCTCGGCCTCGTCGCGCACGCCGCCGAGCGACATGCGCACGAACTCGCGCCCCGTCGCCCGCGCGATCGACTCGCCGATCGACGTCTTGCCGGTGCCGGGAGGGCCGATCAGCGTGAGGATCGCGCCCGAGCGCTTGTCCGCCGCGATCCGGCGCTCCTCGCGCAGCTTCTTGACGGCCAGGTACTCGGTGATGCGGTCCTTGACGTCCTCGAGGCCGGCGTGGTCGGCGTCGAGCACCTCACGCGCGTGGACCGGATCGAGCCGCTCCTCGGAGCGCCCCGACCACGGAACGACGATCAGCCAGTCGAGGTAGGAGCGGATCATCGAGGCCTCGCCCGACTGCTCGCCCATGCGCTCGAGGCGTCCGAGCTCCTTGTCGGCCTGCGCCCGAACGTCCTCGGGCATGCCCGCTTCCTCGATCTTGGTGCGGTACTCCTCGACCACCGAGGCGTCGTCCTCGTCGAGCTCCTTGCGGATCGACTCCATCTGCTTGCGGAGGAAGTAATCGCGCTGCTGCTTGTCGGCTCCGGACTGCACGTCGTCGCGGATGCGCTGGCGCACCTGCATCTCGGCCAGGCGCTCGCGCTGGAGCTCGAGAGCCAGCGCCAGACGCTCGGTCACCTCGAGCTCCTCGAGCAGGCGAACCTTGTCGACGAAGGAGATGTCCGGGGAGTAGCCAGGAGTGTCGGCCAGCGGGCCCGGCTCGGTGATCGAGCGGACGAAGGCCTTGATCCGACCATCGTCGCCACGGATCTCGAGGATCTCGTCCACCACCGCGCGGTACTCGCGCTCGAGCTCGCGCGTGCGGCCGTCGACCGGCTCGTCGTCGGGGCGCTCCTCCACGTCCACGCGCAGCTCGCCGGCCGTGCCGGTGTGCGCGGCCGCGGCCACGCCGCGGTGCAGGGCGTTGAGGACCACGGCGTGCCCGCCGCCGGGCAGGCGCACGCGGTCGGCCACCTCGGCCACCGTGCCCACCTTGGCGAACTCCTTGTCGTGGCGGGGGACGAGCAGCACCCGGTCCTCGTCGCCGGCGTCGATCGCCAGGGTCACGTTCATGTTCGGGAAGACGACAGAGTCGTCAAGGGGGATCAGGCGAAGGGAGGTCATGTATCGCTCTCCATGGGTCACTTACTAGAGGTAAGCAGTGTAGCGCCGGACGTCGCGGACACCGAGCGGGGCGGCGCCGCCTACCGCACCCGTCGATAGATACGGGCCAGGCGCCCGGACGGCACACCGATCCAGTAGAGGCACTGGATGAGGACCCAGGAGCCCACCGTGCGTGCGACCCCCGCGCGCCGCCAACGCCGCGCCGAGGTGAGCGCGGGGCCAGGCAGGCACGCCGTCCGACCGGCGCGCTCGAGGCGGCGGGCGAGGTCGTAGTCGTCCATGATCGGTAGCTCGCGGAACCCTCCGAGGCGCTCGAAGACCTCACGGCGGACGAAGATCGACGAATCCCCGTAGTAGATCCCCAGCCGCCGCGAGAGCCGGTAGTAGGCCCCGAGGCCGCGGGCGAAGGCGTCGCCGCCCTGGAAGCGGAGGCGGAAGTTTCCGCCGACCACCTCGCCGTCGCCCCACGCCGCCGCGAGTGAGCGATAGGCGTTCGCCGGCAGGCGGCTGTCGGCGTGCACGAACAGGAGGAGCTCCCCGCAGCTGGCCGCCACTCCGAGGTTGAGCTGGGCCGCCCGCCCGCCGACGAGCTCGACCACGCGCGGCGCGACGTGGTGCGAGCGCGCCAGGGCGACGGTCGCATCGGTGGAGCCGCCGTCGGCCACCACCAGCTCGAAGCGGCCCATGAGTCCGCCCAGGTGGGCGAGCAGCCCCGGCAGGGTCGCGGCCTCGTTCAGGGTCGGGACGACGATCGACACGAGCGGTCGCATGGGAGAGAGGAGCCTCGCAGCACGACCCAGAGGACTGTCGGCGAGGGCTCCGCCCCAACGATGTAGGGTGCCTCGACGATGCGTCGAGCTGCCTCGAGCGCTTCTGCTGAAGGGCTTCGGATGGCGCTGGCCCCGGTGACCCACCGCGACGCGTACCGGAACCTAGGCGGGGCGCCGTGAGCCTCTCGATCGAGATGCTCCCGGCGAACCATGGCGACTGCCTGTGGATCGAGTACGGGGACCCCGACGACCCCCACCGCATACTGATCGACGGCGGGCCACCGTACGCGCGCGGGCGACTCGAGGAGCGCATCCCCGACGGCGGCTGCCATTTCGAGCTGCTGGTGATCACGCACGTCGACGCCGATCACATCGGCGGCATCCTCAGCTACCTCGCGCGCCTGCCAGAGGGCGTGACGTTCGGCGACGTGTGGTTCAACGGCTGGCGCCACCTCCCGACCGACGCGCGCGGGCCGGTGCAGGGTGAGATGCTCTCGGCCACGATCGAGCAGCGAGCGCTGCCCTGGAACGAGCGCTTCGGCCGCGGGGCGGTGCAGATCGCCGGGGACTCTCTGCCGCGCGTCGAGCTGCCGGGAGGGCTCGCGCTCACGCTGCTCGGCCCGACCCGAGACGCCCTGGCCGAGCTCGTCCCGTTCTGGCGCGTCGAGGTGAGCGCCGCCGGTCTCGACCCGGGAAGCAGCGAGGAGGCCCTCGCCCTGCTTCACGAGCGGGAGGGGCTCCGATCGGACGTCCGTGGCGCCGAGGCGCCGGACGTGGACAGACTGGCCACACGCCCTTTCGAGGAGGACGAGTCGGCCGCCAACGGCTCGAGCATCGCGCTGCTGGCAGAGTTCCAGGGCCGCACCGTGCTGCTCTCCGCCGACGCATTCCCGAGTCAGGTGAGGCGGGCGGTGTTGAAGCTCGCGGCGGAGCGCGGAGTCGCCCGCCTGCCCCTCGACGCGCTGAAGATGTCCCATCACGGGAGCAAGGGAAACACGAGCATCGAGCTCATCGAGCTCCTCGACTGCCGCCGCTACCTGTTCTCCACCAATGGCAAGATCTTCGGCCATCCCGCGCAGGAGAACGTGGCCCGCGTCGTGCTCCACGGCGGGGACACGCCAGAGCTGATGTTCAACTACCGCTCGCCGACGAACGGGGTCTGGGATGACGCACGCCTCGCGGACGAGCACGGCTATACGTGCACCTACGGCGACGGCAGGCTGCGGGTGGAGCTCTGAGGATCGCCGACGCGATCGCGAGCGGCGCGGTGTCCGGACGGCTGTGGCTCTACGCCAACTACCACTGCAATCTGCGCTGTGCCTACTGCCTGACCGAGTCGGCGCCCCGGGTCGCACGTCGAGAGCTCGGGGAGGAGCACGCGCTGGCCGCCGCCCGCGAGGCGCCGGAGCTCGGCTTCACCGCCATCGGCGTGACCGGCGGCGAGCCCTTCCTGCTCGACTACATGCCGCGACTGCTCGCCGGACTCGGGCGCGAGCTTCCCACCGTGGTGCTCTCGAACGGCACGGCGTTCAACGCACGGCGCCTTCACGCGATGGAGCCGCTGGCCGACCTGCCGGTCCACGTGCAGGTGTCGCTCGACTTCGCCGAGCCGCGCGACAACGACGCGATGCGCGGCCCCGGCAACTTCGCCAGGGTGGTGGCAGCAATCCCGCGCCTACGCGAGCGCGGCGTGGGAGTGCGGATCTCGACGACGCTCGAGGATCCAGACGCCGATCCCGAGGGCCTCGAGCGGCTGTGTGAGCTCCACCGCTCCCTGGGCGTGCCCGACGAGGACCACGTCGTGCGCCCCGTGGTCCGCCGCGGGCGGGCGAGCACGAACGGCATGGGCCTGCGTGCGGGGCTCGAGGAGCTCGACCCCGAGCTGACCGTGACCGCGGACGGGGCCTTCTACTCCCCCGCGGGACCGACGGTCACCGCCGGCCGACCGGACACCGACCTGCTGCTGACCCGGGTGACCAGCCCGCTCGCGCATCCGGCCGAGGCGCTCGCCCGCGTGGTCGCCGCGCGCCCGGCCGGGGACGACGCCTCGATCGGGGTGCGCTGAGCGTGAGACGGGGCCGCCCGGTCGGGCGGCGTCGACGGTCCCGCCGCTCGGGGGTCCGCGCCTCGCGCCGGTGTCGGGCGGCCGGGCGGTTTCGAACCGCCGCCGAAGGTCAGGCCGAGCTCGGGTCGGCTTCCGGGTCGAGCTCGAGCGCGGCCGAGTTGATGCAGTAGCGCTGCCCGGTCGGTCGCGGGCCGTCGTCGAACACGTGGCCGAGGTGGGAGCCGCAGGTGGAGCACAGCGCCTCGATCCGACGCATGAACAGCGAGCGGTCCTCGCGCAGCTCGACCCGCGAGGGGTCCACCGCGTCGAAGAAGCTCGGCCACCCGGTGCCCGAGTCGAACTTCGTGTCCGAGGAGAAGAGCTCGGTGCCGCACGCCGCGCAGCGGTACATGCCGGGCGACTTCTCGTTCACGTACTCGCCGGTGAACGGACGCTCGGTGCCGGCCTTGCGGAGCACGTCGTACTGCTCCGGTGTAAGCACCTCGCGCCACTCCTGCTCGCTCTTGGTGACCTTGGTCTCCATCTCCACCTCCGTCGTCGTCGGGACGGGCTTCCACAGCCGAAGGTCGACTCTAGGGACCTGCGCGAGCTCGATCGGGTTTTCCTCGAATCCGATCGGGAATGGATACATTTGCCCTTCCCACCCCGAGATGACCGGAGAGACCTTGAGCGTCACCGACGACCTGCTGGCGAACAACCAGGCCTACGCCGAGGAGTTCGACAAGGGCGACCTGCCGATCCCGCCGGCCAGGAAGATCGCGGTGCTGACCTGCATGGACGCCCGCCTGAGCCCGTACGTGATGCTCGGGCTGAACGAGGGCGACGCCCACGTGATCCGCAACGCCGGCGGCGTGGTGACCGACGACGAGATCCGCTCGCTCGCCATCTCCCAGCGTCTGCTCGGGACCGAGGAGATCATGCTCATCCACCACACCGACTGCGGGATGCTGACCTTCAAGGACGACGACTTCAGCCGGCAGCTACAGGAGGACACCGGCGTCAAGCCCTCCTGGCCGGCCGAGTCTTTCTCGGACCTCGACGAGGATGTGCGCCAGTCCATCGCCCGCATCCAGGCGAGCCCTTTCATCCCGAGGAAGGACTCGGTGCGAGGCTTCGTGTACGAGGTCGAGACCGGACGCCTGCGCGAGGTCTCCTAGCGCGGGGGAGGTGCCGCAGCCGGAGGCGCCATCATCGGCGCATGGACGACCCGATGCCGCTACGCGCCGGAGTGGCCCTGCCGCTGGCCGAGATCGACCTGCGCACGAGCCGCTCCTCGGGACCGGGTGGGCAGCACGCGAACGTGACGGCCTCGCGGGTCGAGGCCTCGTTCGACGTCGAGGCCTCGGGAGCGCTCGGAGAGGATCAAAAGCGGCGCATCGTCGACCGGCTCGGACCGCGGCCGACCGCCATCGCCCAGGACAGCAGAAGCCAGGCCCGAAACCGCGAGACCGCGCTCGAGCGGCTGCAGGAGCGCCTGGCGCGTGCGCTCGAGGTGCAGGAGCCACGGCGGCCCACACGGCCGTCGCGGGGAGCCCGCGAGAGGCGGCTCGAGGCCAAGCGGCGGACGGGAGAGCGGAAGGCTGCCCGCCGGCGGCTTCCGGGCGACGAGGGGTAGGTGGCGCGGCGCGGCCGCCTGGGGGAGGTCATGGCGCGCGAGCCTATGTCTGGTCGGGCTCGCCTGGCACAGGCCCGACCATCGTCGTGAGGTAGGGCCGCATCCCCAGACGCTCGTAGAAGCGCATGGCGCGCGTGTTCCCGTCCATAACGCTCAGCGTGATCTCCCGCACCCCAAGGGGGCGGAGCTCGGCGTGGACGGTCTCGACCAGCGCGGAGCCGATGCCCTCCCCTTGCGGGACGGCTGACAGCGAGGCGAGGTCGGCCACGCGCTCGCCGGTCTCGATCGAGGCCTCGCCCGAGCCGATGACCACGACCGCGTAGCCCACCACCGCGCCGTCTCGCTCGGCCAGCAGCATGAATGCGTCGGGCCCGGACAGCCACGCCTCGTACCGCGCACGCCGCCGCCGCCACGACTCCTCCGCGGAGCGGAAGGGACGGACCTCGGCGGGACGCACTCCGACGTCTCGGTGGCGCGCGAACATCGCCTTCCACAGCGACTCCACCGCCTCCAAGCGCTCCGGCCCGGCGCGCACGATCTCCACACCGGCGGGGGTCGAGGCGCTCACCGCGCCGCCCGCGCGATCCCCGCCACCTCGATCTCGAGGCGCTCGGGTCCGCGCAGCGCGGCGTTGCGGCGATAGGGCGGCGGGTCCTCGGCCAGCCCTGGGCGCTCGAGCCGCCGAGCGAGGGCGGCCAGGGCGATCTGGCCCTCCAGGCGAGCGAGCCCCGCCCCCACGCAGAAGTGCGGCCCGCCGCCGAAGCCGAGGTGCCCGCCCGTGTCGCGGGCGGGGTCGAACCGGTCGGGGTGCGGGAACCGCGCGGGGTCGCGACTCGCGGCGGCCAGCAGCACGGCCAAGTTCGCCCGCGCCGGGATGGCGACCCCATCCACCACGACGTCCTCGAGACACGTGCGGTTGCGAAGCTGCACCGGCGGGTCGTAGCGCAGCGTCTCCTCCACCACGCCGCCCGCCAGCGTAGGGTCGGCCTGGAGGCAGGCGAGCTCCTCCGGGTGACGCAGCAGTGCGAGCATCGCGTTCGCGATCAGGTTCACGGTGGTCTCGTGCCCGGCGACCAGCAGAAGGACGAGCGTGGTCATGAGCTCGTGCTCGCTCAGGGTCTCGCCCTCCTCCTCGACGCCGACGAGCGCCGATAGGTAGTCCTCCCCCGGGTCCGCGCGCCGGGCGGCGACCAGCTCGGTCATGTAGCGGTGCATCTCGATCACCCCGTGAGTCACCTCGTCGCGCTCCTCCGGAGACATGGTCAAGCCCGGGTCGAGCGAGTGAGCCAGAGCGGCCGACCACCGCTGGAAGCGCGGCTCGTGCTCCCGTGGCACGCCCAGCAGCTCACAGATCACGGTGATGGGGAGTGGATACGCGAAGTCTGCGACGAGCTCGAGGCTCCCGCGCTCGGCCGCGGCGTCGATCAGCTCCTCCACGACGGCCACGATCCGGCTCCGCAGCCGCTCGACCACCCGGGGGCGGAACTCCTTCACCACCAGCCGGCGGATGCGGGTGTGATCCGGCGGGTCGAGGAAGATGAACGGGGGGTCGCCGATCCCCTCGGCCTGGGCGGCATCGCTACGGACCGAGCCCCCGTGCACGCTACGGCGCATGTCGCTCGAGATCCGGCGGTCGCGCAGCAGCGCGTGGACGTCGGCGTAGCGGGAGACGACGAACAGGCCCGGCGGACCCTCGATCACCGGTTGCTCGCGCATGCGCGCGTAGATCGGGTAGGGGTCCGCCCGGACGGAGTGGTCCATCAGCTCGGTGAAGAGCGGGCTCCCGGGTGGGGCGGTGGTCATCGACGGGTCACAGGGGCGAAACGGCTCGGGGTGAGAAGGCCCCTACGGTACGGGTACCGGCTT
>JACCZP010000405.1 GCA_013695885.1 Thermoleophilaceae bacterium
CCGTACGCGCCCCACTGGCTCATGCCCACGCCGTGGCCGAAGCCCGCGCCGCTCACCACGTAGCGCCGCGCGGCATCGGCCCCGGCGGGGACGGCGAGCAGGAGGGCGACGGTGAGAAGGAGGAGGCGCACGGGCGGAGGCCCGGTTCATTCGGCACGAGGCCAGGCCCGCTTAAGCCTAGAGAACGTGTGTGCGCGCGACGTTGGCGGCGAGGGACCCGTGTATAGAGTCCGCGCGAGCGCTGGCAGCAGCCCGGGGCACGGACGACGAGGGGAGCGGTGGATGGCAGCACGCAAGGCGTCGGAGGTGTTCGTCGAGTGCCTCGAGGCCGAGGGCGTCAAGCACGTGTTCGGCATCCCCGGGGAGGAGACCGTCGACCTGAACGAGTCGCTCGGCAAGTCCTCGATCGAGTTCCTCCCGGTCCGCCACGAGCAGGGCGGCGCCTACATGGCCGACGTCTACGGGCGCCTCACCGGCCGCGCCGGGGTGTGCCTCGGCACGCTCGGTCCCGGAGCGATGAACCTGGTGACCGCGGTGGCCGACGCCTACCTCGACCACGCCCCCCTGGTCGCCCTCACCGGCCAGGGTGACATCGAGCGCCTGCACAAGGAGTCGCACCAGTACATCGACGTGGTGAGTGTCATGAAGCCGATCACCAAGTGGAACTCGCGCGTCAACGCCCCCCACGTCATCCCCGAGGCGGTGCGCAAGGCGTTCAAGGTCGCCGAGGCCCAGAAGCCGGGCGCGACGCACCTCGAGCTGCCCGAGGACGTGATGGCCGCCGACCTCGACGCCGCCCCGCTGGTGGGCCGCAAGGGCGTGCGCAAGCCGATGCCCTCCGACGACGAGATCGCGCGCGCCGCGGAGCTGATCTGCGCGGCCGAGAACCCCGTGGTGCTGGCCGGCAACGGAGTGGTGCGAGTGAACGCCACGTCCGCGCTGCGTCACTTCGCGGAGGCGACCGGGCTTCGCGTGGCCGAGACCTTCATGGGGCGTGGGGCGCTCGACTCGGAGGACCCGAAGGCGCTCGGATCGGTCGGCCTCCAGGCCGGCGACTACTCGATGGCCGGCTTCGACGACGCCGACCTCGTCATCGCGGTGGGCTTCGACCTCGTCGAGCAGTCACCCGAGCTGTGGAACCCCGACCGCGACAAGCAGATCGTCTGCATCGACACCACGTCCACCGAGGTGGACGAGTACTTCATGACGGCCATCGACCTGATCGGCGACTTCGACTACATCCTCCACCGCCTCGCCGAGGACTGCGGAGAGCTGGACGTGGACTCGGGCTCCACCCGCCTGCGCGACGTGGTGCTCGGCCGCTTCGAGGCCGCCGCCCACGACGACCAGTTCCCCATGCAGCCGCCGCGCGCTCTGTGGGAGATCCGCCAGGTGCTGGGCCGCGAGGACGTCCTGATCTCCGACGTCGGCCTGCACAAGCTGTGGATCGGGCGGATGTTCCCCGCCCACGAGCCGAACACCGTGCTGATCGCCAACGGCCTCGCGGGCATGGGATTCGCGACCCCCGCAGCAATCGCGACCAAGCTCGTGCATCCCGACCGCACGGTGGTCACCGTCCAGGGCGACGGCGGATTCCTCATGAACTTCCAGGAGCTCGAGACGGCCACTCGCCTGAAGACGCCGTTCGTGTCGGTCATCTGGGAGAACCGCCAGTACGGGTCGATCGTCTGGAAGCAGACCAAGAAGTTCGGCCGGCACTACGGCTGCGACTTCACCAATCCCGACTTCGTGAAGCTCGCCGAGTCCTTCGGCATGCCGGCGTGGCGCTGCGAGTCGGTCGAGGACTACTCCGACACCCTGAAGAAGGCGGTCTCGCAGGACCTCCCGTCGGTGATAGTGGTCCCGATCGACTACTCGCTGGACGTGGCGATCTCCGAGGAGCTGGGAAGGGAGACCGTGGCGACATGACCACCACCGCATCCACCGACGAGTCGGCGCTCGTCGACTCCGTCCGCAAGGAGCTGTTCATCGGAGGCGAATGGCGGGCCGCCGCGAGCGACGCCTCCCTGTGGGTCGAGGACCCCTCCACCGGCGAGTCCCTGTGCGAGATCGCCGACGCCGGCGAGGAAGACGCCCGCACGGCGCTCGACGCCGCCGCCGAGGCCCAGGACGAGTGGCGCTGGCACGCGCCGCGCGAGCGTGGGGAGATTCTGCGCCGGGCCTTCGAGGAGATCACCGCCCGCGCCGACGAGCTCGCGCTGCTCATGACACTCGAGATGGGTAAGCCGGTGGCGGACTCGAAGGCGGAGATCTCCTACGCCGCCGAGTTCTTCCGCTGGTACTCCGAGCAGGCCGTGCGCATCGACGGCAACTACAAGGTGAACGCCAACGGCCAGGGGCGGATGCTCACGCTCAAGCAGCCGGTCGGACCCTGCGTGATGGTCACGCCGTGGAACTTCCCGATGGCCATGGGCACGCGCAAGATCGGCCCCGCCATCGCCGCCGGCTGCACGATGGTCATCAAGCCGGCGCAGCAGACGCCGCTCACCATGCTGGCGCTCGCCGAGATCCTCGAGGATGCCGGCCTGCCCGCCGGGGTGCTGAACGTGATCACGAGCTCGTCCTCGGGCTCGGTGATCGGCCCTCTGCTCGAGGATCCGCGCACGCGGAAGATCACGTTCACGGGGTCCACCGAGGTCGGTCGCACCCTGATGGAGCAGGCGTCGCAGAACCTGCTCCGGGTGTCGATGGAGCTGGGCGGCAACGCGCCGTTCCTGGTCTTCGAGGACGCCGACCTCGACGCCGCCGTCGAGGGCGCCCTCACCGCGAAGATGCGCAACATGGGCGAGGCGTGCACGGCGGCCAACCGCTTCCACGTCGCCGACGCCGTGGCCGTGGAGTTCGCCGACCGCCTCGCCGAGAAGATGGGTGAGATGAAGGTGGCCCGCGGCACCGAGGAGGGTGCGCAGGTGGGCCCGCTCATCGACGAGGACCAGCGCGGCACGGTCACCGAGCTGGTGGAGGACGCCACCGAGAAGGGTGCGAAGGTCCTGGTGGGCGGCGAGAGCGTGGACGGCGCGGGGTACTTCTACCGCCCCACCGTCCTCGGTGAGGTGCCCGCCGAGGCCCGCCTGCTCAGGGAGGAGATCTTCGGGCCGGTGGCCCCGGTGCGCGCGTTCGACTCCGAGGAGAAGGCGGTTGCCGCGGCCAACGACACCGAGTTCGGTCTCGTCGCCTACGTCTACACCCGGGACCTGAAGCGGGCCATGCGGGTCTGCGAGAACCTCGAGTGCGGCATGGTCGGCCTGAACCAGGGCATGGTGTCGAACGCATCGGCACCGTTCGGGGGCCTCAAGCACTC
>JACCZP010000025.1 GCA_013695885.1 Thermoleophilaceae bacterium
GCTGGCCGGCCGCGTCGAGCGCGGGGAGCACGCCGAGGCCGCCGCGCTCGGCCGGCGGCTCCGCAGGGCGTTCGGGCCCGAGCGCCTGCGCGTCGAGCTCCAGCGGCCGTTCGCCCGCCACGACCGCCGGCGCAACCGCGATCTGGTGCAGCTCGCCGCCTCGCTCGGGGTGCCGTGCGTAGCCACCGGCAACGTGCACACCCATTCCCGCGAGCGCGCGTTCCTCCAGGACGCCTTCGTTGCCGTGCGCGGCCGCACCACCCTCGACGAGTCGGAGGCCGCCCGGCGCGGTAACTCCGCCCACGCGCTGGCCTCGCCGGCCGCCATGGCCGAGCGCTTCCGCGACCACACCGAGGCCGTGCACGAGTCGGGCCGCCTCGCCGATCGCCTCCGGTTCGACCTCACGCGCGACCTCGGCTACCGCTACCCGGGGTCCGAGGACCCGACCGCCGCCCGCCGCCTGGCCGAGCTCTGCCGCCACCTCGTCGCCGAGCGCTACGCCGGCCGGGCGAGCGCCGAGGAGGCCGCGCGCCGGCTCGAGACCGAGCTCCGGGTCATCCGCTCCCTGGGGCTGTCGGGGTTCTTCCTCCTCCACCGCGACCTGCTCGAGCTGGCGCGCGAGGTGGCCGTCGAGGTCCGCGGCCCGGACTCCGCGCGCGCGGTGCTGCCGCCGGGGCGGGGGAGGGGGTCGAGCGTGTCCTCGATCGTCTGCCACCTGACCGGGCTCTCGCACGTCGACCCGATCGAGAACGAGCTCCTGCTGGGGCGCTTCCTCAACGAGGAGATCACCGCGCTGCCGGACATCGACCTCGACTTCCCGCGCGACATCCGCGACGTGCTCATCCCGCGCGTGCACGAGCGCTACGGACGCGAGAACTCGGCGCTCGTGGCCTCGTTCGCCACCTACCGCGCACGGTCGGCGATCCGCGACCTCGGCAAGGCGCTCGGGCTGCCCTTCGCCGACGTCGAGCGCGTGGCCCGCGCCGCCGACGTGTGGCACGGGAACGACGTCGAGCAGGAGGTGGCCGCCTGCGTGGGGGAGGCGTGCGCGCGCTCGCCGCGCTGGCGGGCGCTCGTGCGCCTGGTGGCCGACGCCGCCGGGCTGCCCCGCCACCTCTCCCAGCATCCCGGCGGGATGGTCATCTCCACGCGGCCGCTGATCGACGTCTGTCCGGTCCAGCCCGCGGCCATGGAGGGTCGCCAGGTCGTTCAGTGGGACAAGGAGTCCTGCCAGGACGCCGGCTTCCTGAAGATCGACCTGCTGGGCCTAGGGATGCTCTCCTGCGTCGAGCGCTGCGTGGAGGAGATCGAGCGTGCGCGCGGCGAGCGGATCGACCTCTCGCGCATCCCCTACGACGATCCCGCGGTGTACGAGGAGATCCAGGCCGCCCGCACCACCGGGGTGTTCCAGATCGAGAGCCGCGCGCAGATGCAGATGCTGCCGCGCACCCTGCCCGCGACGCTCGACGACCTCACCGTCCAGGTGGCGCTCGTGCGCCCCGGGCCGATCCAGGGCGGCGCGGTCCACCCCTACATCGAGCGCCGGAAGGCCCTGCGCGCCGACCCGGAGTACCGGGTGCCCTACGAGCATCCCTCGCTCGAGCCGGTGCTGCGCGACACGCTCGGGGCGATCGTCTTCCAGGACCAGGTGATCGAGGTGGCGATGGCCTTCGCCGGCTTCTCGGCCGGGGAGGCCGAGGGCCTTCGGCGGGCCATGAGCCGCGCCCGCTCGGAGGCGGCCATGCGCGCCTACGAGGAGAAGTTCGTGGCCGGGGGGATGGCGAGCGGGGCCTCGGAGGAGACCGCCCGTCGGGTGTACGGCCAGATCGTCGGCTTCTCGGGCTTCGGCTTCCCGAAGGCCCACTCCGCGGCGTTCGGCCTGCTGGCCTACCAGTCCACGTGGCTGCGGGTGCACCGCGGGGCGGAGTTCCTGTGCGCGCTGATGAACGAGCAGCCGATGGGGTTCTATCCGCCGGACGCGCTGGTGCACGAGGCCCAGCGGCGGGGGCTCGAGGTGCTGGCGCCCTGCGTGATGTCTTCCTCCGTCCTGTGCTCTGTGGAGTGGCTGCGGACGGGTCCCGCCGGCGGGGCGCAGAGGCGGCTCGCCGTCCGGATGGGCCTCGGGTACGTGAGCGGGGTTCGGGACGGGGACGTTCGGGAGCTCGTGGCCGAGCGTGAGCGGGGTGGGGCGTTCGGGTCGGTGGCCGATCTGGCGGGACGGTGCGGTGCGGCGGCGGAGACGCTCGAGCGGCTGGCGTGGGCGGGGGCCTGTGACGTGCTGGTCGAGGGCGGACGGAGGGAGGCGTTGTGGCAGCTCGGGGGGGCGGCGCCGGGGGAGGCCGCCGCGGGGGGCACCCAGCTCGCGCTGCCGCTCGAGCCCGCGGCCGCTCCGGGCCTGCCGGCCATGTCCCCCTGGGAGCGGATGGTCGCGGACTACGGATCCACCAAGGTCACCCTCGACGAGCACCCACTCGAGCTGATGCGCCCGCGCCTGCCCGACGACGTGCTCTCGAGCGCCGAGCTCGAGCGCGCCCGCCCCGGGACGACGGTGCGGGTGGCCGGCCTCGTGGTGGCCCGCCAGCGCCCGGCGACCGCGAAAGGGGTGACGTTCATGCTGCTCGAGGACGAGCACGGCACGATCAACCTGATCGTGCCGCCCCCCATCCACGATCGCGACCGCCTGGCGGTGCGGGCCGAGCCGATCGTGCTGGCCGCCGGAAAGCTCGAGCGCCGCGAGGGCACCACCAACGTGGTGGTGGACTCGGTGGAGCGGCTCGAGCGGCCCGACCTCCCGCGCGCCGAGATCAAGCACATCGAGCCGCGGAGGGTGTGGAGCACCGAGGAGCGCGAGGAGGACCTGCGCGCGGTGGCCCCGGTGGCGCACTCCTTCGGGCGGCGGGGGCGGTAGGGCCGCTACCGCTCATCCCGTGGTGACTACAATGTCGCACATGTCCGAGGCCGTAGGAGTGCGGGAGCTTCGCCGCGAGTTGAGCGAGTACCTGCGCCGGGTCGAGCGAGGGGAGAGCTTCGCGGTCACCTCACGCGGGCGTGCGGTAGCCCACCTGGGTCCCCCGCCCGAGCGCCGTGGGGCGGTGGCGCGGCTCGTGCACGAACGTGACGCCGTGCCGGCCCGGGCTGACCTGCTGGAGGTCGAGCCGCTCGAGCTGCCCGGCGGTCCGCCGCTCAGCGAAGCGCTCGACGACGTGCGCGCTGACCGGACCTAGTGGCCGAACTGGTCTACCTGGACGCATCGGCCATCGTCAAGCTGGTGGTCGAGGAGCCCGAGAGTCAGGCATTGCGCGAGGCCATCCGGTCCCGTACGCAGCGGGTGTCGAGCGGGATCGCCCTGGTCGAGGTGACGCTTGCCGCCGAGCGACGTACCCCCGCACCGCCCGCCGCCCGCGTGCGGGCGATCCTCGCCGGCGTCACCTTGATCCCGCCGGGATACGAGGTGCTCGAGTCCGCCTCTCGACTCGGTCAGCTCGGCCTTCGGGCGCTCGACGCCATCCATCTCGCCACCGCGCTTTCGCTGAACGACGATCTCATCGCGCTCGTCGCCTACGACCGGCGCCTGATCGATGCAGCTCGCGCTCAGGGACTCTCCGCCGAGGAGCCCGGTTGAACAGGCCCGCCCCCATCGTCGTAGGCACCTCGAGCTGGGCCGATCCCGGGTTCGTCGCGGACTGGTATCCCCAGGGCCTGCCCGCCCGCGACCGCCTCGGCTGGTACGCCGAGCGCTTCGAGGCCGTCGAGGTCAACTCGAGCTACTACGCCTTGCCCGCCGAGCGCACCGTGGCGAGGTGGGCGGAGGTCACTCCCTCCGCGTTCACCTTCGACGTGAAGCTCCACCGCCTGCTCTCCCGGCACGCCGCGCCGCTCGACTCGCTGCCCAAGGAGCTCCGAGACCGCGTGGACGCCACGCCGCGCGGACGCGTCGTCCTCACCCCCGACCTCGAGGCCATCATGGCCGACAACCTCCTGGGCGCCCTCGGGCCGCTGATCGAGGCCGGCAAGCTCCGCTCGCTGCTGCTCCAGCTCTCCCCGTCCTTCTCCCCCGACCGCCACGAGCTCTCCGAGCTCGACCCCCTCATTGAGCGTCTCGCGCCCTGGCCGGTGGCCGTCGAGCTCCGCCACCGGGGCTGGGTGGCCGAGAAGCGCGTGGAGTCCACCCTCGGTCACCTCTCCGACCGAGGGGCCGCCTTCGTGTGCGTAGACGCCCCTCCGGGCGAGCACGTGCCGATCATGCCGGCGCTCGACGCGGTCACCCGCGGCGACCTCGCCTACCTGCGCGCCCACGGGCGCAACACCGAGGGCTACGTGAAGGGCAGGACCGTGGCCGAGCGCTTCGGATGGGTCTACTCCGACGAGGAGCTCGGACAGATCGCCGAACGCGCTCGCGCTCTCGGCGAGGACGCCGGCGAGGTGCGGGTGATGTTCAACAACAATCGCGACGACGACGCCCCGACCGCCGCGCGGCGGCTCCGGGAGCTGATCGGCCAGGATCCCGGCCCGGCGCCCGGGGAGGCTGAGGAGCAGCAGACGCTTCTCTAGCCCGTTCATCCGGCCGGGCATGACACCATGGGTCGGGTGCCGGCCACCATCGCCACCGGCCTCGTCTCCTCCGGTGGGGTCGAGGCCTTCGAGGAGGCCGCCGCTCGCGCCCAGGTCGGCCTCGGCGGCGCACCGGCGGACCTGGTGCTCGTGTTCGCCGGAGCGCCGAGCGTGGAGGACGTCGACGAGGGGGTCGTCGCGGTCAGGGACCGGCTGGGCGCCCCGGCACTGGTCGGGTGCGGCGCCCAGGGTGTCGTGGCGGGAGGCCGCGAGCTCGAGCAGGGTGGAGTGGCCGTGTGGGCGGCGTCGCTCCCCGGGGCGCGGATCGAGACCTTTCACCTCGAGGCACTCCCGGCCGGGGAGGGGCAGGTGGCCGTGGCCGGGATGCCGGACCTCGATGCCTCCGAGGCGCTGATCCTGCTGGCCGACCCGTGGAGCTTTCCCGTCGAGCCGGTCCTCGCCGAGATGGCCGAGGAGCGCCCCGGCCTTCCCGTCATCGGAGGGCTCGCCTCCCTCGGCGGACGCGGCGGCGGAGTGCTCATGCACGGCGACGG
>JACCZP010000052.1 GCA_013695885.1 Thermoleophilaceae bacterium
GGTCCTCCCTCGGGGAGGAGAACGTAGCTAGGGCGTGCCCGGGGGGTCCGGGTCCTGGCCGTCGGCGATGGCGTCTCTGTCCTCGTGTTCCACCGGAGTCTCGGGGTCGCCGCCCTCACGACCGTTCACACCATCGACGGCGTCCTCTGCCGGGATCACCCCCAGATATCGGGCGCGAGCGGATTGCGCCAGCCGGTCGGCCTCGCGCTGCCGGCGCTCGAGGTAGGACGCCGCCTCGCGCTCCGCGCGCTCGCGGATGGCCGCGGCCTCGGCGTCCGCTTCGGCTCGGGCCCTGTCCATGAGGTTCTTCGCGTCCTGCTCGGCGGCCGCGCCCCGCGCACGGGCCTGCTCCTCGCCGCCGTTCACTGCCTCGGTCGCCGCGCGGTCCGCCTGGGCCCGCTTCTCGCTCGCGGCCTCGAGCTCCGTCTGAGCCGCCGCGCGCATCTCGGCCGCGTGGGCCTCGGCGACCGACTGCCGGCGCTCGGCGTCGGCGCGAGCCGCCTCGACCACCCCTTCGGCCTCGAGGCGAGCACCATCCGTGGCGGCCGCCGCCTCCTCGCGCGCGCTCGCGACGAGCGCCTCGGCCTCCCGCCGCGCCGCTTCGCGCGCCTCGACCGCATCCGCGCGGGCGGTCTCCAGCTCCCCTCGCACGCGCTCCGCCGTCCCCTCCGTCTCGGCCTTGGCCTCCGCCCGCTCGCGGCCGAGCGCCTCGCGCTGATGGGTGAGCGCCTCCTCAGCGGCCTCCATGTGCTGCTCGGCCACACGCTCGAGTCCGCCGCCCGAGAACCACGTGGCCACCTTCTCGAGATGCTCGTCGACCTCGGCCGGGTCGTATCCCCGCATCACCCTCCGGAAGTCCCGGCGCACGACGTACAGCGAGTAGTAGGCGTGCGCGCGCGAGGGCTCCGGGGAGGACGCGCGTGGCCGATGTTGCGGAAGGCTGCTCATGGCGGGACCGCCGGGCGGGCCCGGCACGTAGGTGTTCGGAGTCTCCCGCCCCGTCCCTGCCTCGCGAGTGGCCCCGGACCGTCCGAATCGCGCCGCCGGCGCCGCGCTCCCGGCGCACGGCGCGGCGCGGCGCGCGCCTACCCGGCCTTTGCCCGTCCGCGCATGCGGCGCGCGGTTAGGCGCTGCACGGCCACCGCCACTCGCTCGCCGAGCGTGCCGGGACCCGGAGCGGCGCCCACCTGCACCGCGATGTCGTTCATGTTCACGATGATCCGCGCACGCTTCACGCGGTCGCCCTCGAACTCGTAGAACCCTCCGTACTCGGTGCTCACCGGCGCGCCCGTGGGCGCGAAGCCGGGCGGGTCGAACGGGCCGGTGACCGTTCCGCCCGCGCGCACGCGAACCGCGGCGCGGCGAGCGTCATCGGCCAGGTACGGGCCCTCGACCAGCTCGAAGCGGAAGTCGGGCACGGCGCGCCACAGCGAGGTGAGGAAGCGCTCCATCTCCGCGTGTCCGATCACCGGCTCCGGCCACGCGTCGTCGTGGAACACCACGTCCTCGGTGAAGACCGACGGGATGTGCCCGACGTCGTGCTCGTTGAGGAGTCGGTACGTCTGCTCGAACAGCGCCCGCGCGCTCTCGTGGGTGAGTGGCTTGGACGCCGCGGTCAGCTGGTCGGTCATGGGAGACCTCCTGCCGGACAACGGCCGGCGTGGTGGTGAGCGGCCTTCCGCTCCCGGTGGCTTCACCGTACGGGCGTCCGGCGGTTCGCGCTAGGCGCCGATCGCACACGTCAGGCATAACCGGTGCTTGGGAGTGAAGCCCTGCTCAGCCCCCGCCGTACCAGCGCTGCGGCTCATCCGGCGGCATCTCCTCGGACGACGGCCTCGGCTCCCCCGCCAGCTCCGGGATGCTCTCGGCTGTGCCGGGCGGCGGCCTGCTCTGCCTCCGCGCGAGTCATGGATGACGCGAGGCCTTGCGGGGCTGCGGGGGCCGGGCGCTTCCTCAGCCCTGCTGGCCGCTCGGGAAGAACGGCTTGCAGTCCTGCCCGGAGAGCACGGCGGTGGCCCGGCGACGC
>JACCZP010000059.1 GCA_013695885.1 Thermoleophilaceae bacterium
ACCCGAGAGCGCCAGTCGCCCTCCTCGGGCTGGTGCGGGTGGGCCCGCGCGACGATCACGGTCGCTCCGCCGCTCAGGTCGCTCCCCATCTCCTGACCCCGGCGCACGATCACCTCGGGGTCGCTCACACGACGGTGCAGCAGATCGGCGACGAAGCTCCCGACCGCCTCCTCGCTCGCCCGCTCGGGCGCCCGGGCGCGCTCCACCTCGAGCGCGATCAGCGCGCTCATCATGCGGAGCAGCGTGGGCGGCGGCGGCTCGCCTCGGGTGCGAAGGAGAAGATGGCCGACCACCGCGTCGGCCACGCGCAGCTCGACCCGCTCGCTGACCGGCGGCCCCGACAGGACGGCGCGCTCGTCGTCCGGCGAGGCGCACGCCACGGCCAGCACGCTGCTCGAGGAGTCGACGATGGCCACACTCGCGTCGATGGCGCGGCCGGTGGCGCGCGCCACCTCGGGCAGCCCGGCCCCCGACTCGACCGCGTCCGAAACCCCTTCGAGCTGGTCGAGGAGCTCGAGCGGCGCCGCTCGGGCGGCGCCGCTGGGCGCGGCGGGCATGAGGCGGATTGTAGGTCCGGGCGCTGGTCGGTCGTCGCGGCGAGGCGCCCCGGAGGAGGCTCCTACGCCGGTGAGTCGAGCGCGGTCCTACGCCAGGCCCGCGTACGACCAGAAGACCGCTAGCCCTACGGCCACGCCCAGCGCGACCAGCGTCACGAGCATGAACAGGCTCAGGAAGCTCGCCGCGAGCTTCTCCCAGATGCGACCGTACGAGGTCCACGCCGGCGCGAGGATCAGCCCCCCGTAGCCGGCCAGCACCACCAGGCCGCCGAGGAGCAGCGCTATCTCGATCGAGCTCATCCCTGGGTACCCCGCGCGCGGAGGGTAGCCCCGCCCTCGGGCGGTCCGGCGTTCTCGGGCGCGGGCTGCGGCCCGGCGGATGGAGCCTCGGGCGGGGCGAGGTGCCCCACCACGATCGCCACCGCCGCGCACACTCCGTAGACGCCGGCGCCGAGGCCCCAGCCTCCGGACACGTCCGACAGGTAGTGCGCGCCGAGGTACACGCGGGTGAGACCCACGAGCACGGCGAGGGCGACTCCGACGAGGACGATCGCCGCGGGCCGCCCCGCGCCGGGTGCGCGGCGAGCGATGACGAGCGCGACGGCGACGAACGTGACCGCATACGCCGCGTGGCCGCTCGGGTAGGAGGGGAAGTCTCCGCCGAGCAGTGCCTCGGCGGGGCGGGGCCGGTCGACGGCCACCTTGGCGATGTTCACCGACGCGAAGAGGAGCGCGAAGCCCGCGGACAGGGCGGCGGCCTCAGGCCACCGGCGTCGAAAGGCGAGGCACAGCGCCGCCACGACCGCGAGCGCGGCGGTGACCGACGAGGACCCGGCCTCGGTGACCACGGCCGCCACATCGACCAGCGTGCCCGCGGGCAGCACGGCCACCGCGCTCCGAGCGAAGCCGTCCAGGGGAGTGAGGAGGTCGGGGTCGGGGGTCAGGAGGGAGACGTAGAGTCCGAAGACGTAGAGTCCGACGCCGGCTGCGGCCAGCGTCGAGGTCAGCTCGATGCCGAGCCCTCCAGGGGTCAGCCGGTTCACCGCGAAGCGGGCGGGACCGGTGAGTACCCGGCCGGCCGGCGCGAGGACGGTCCGGCCGAGCCACCCCGCCACCCGCGCGACGGGCCGCAGCGCGGGTCGGCGGGACTGGGTCTCCCACCAGTCCCGCAGCCGCCGGCGCTCCTCGGGGTGGCGCAGGCGCCGGTAGGCGTAGACGCTCCCGCCGATCACCACGATCACCGCGCCCAGGACTCCTCCGGTCCGACCCGCGAGCTCGGCCACCCGCGCGAACGAGGCATAGAAGAAGTACCCGAGCAGGAGGAACGTGGTCGACCACAGACCCGTGCCGACCAGCGTGTAGGGCAGGAAGCGCCGGTAGCGCATGCGCGAGGACCCGGCCACGAAGGGGGCGAGGGTGCGCAGGGGGCCGACGAACCGGGCGATCACGA
>JACCZP010000062.1 GCA_013695885.1 Thermoleophilaceae bacterium
ATCACGATGGCCCCGGGCACGCTGATCGCCTACCGGCTGCGACTGCACGGCGCGCCGATCCGCTGGCTCACGCGCATCGAGGTCTGGGAGCCGGGACGTCGCTTCGTGGACGTGCAGGTGTCCGGCCCGTACGCGCTCTGGCACCACCTGCACGAGTTCGCGCCCGACGGGGACGGGGGGACGGTGATGCGCGACACCGTGCGCTACGGGCTCCCGTTCGGGCCGTTCGGAGCCCTCGCGCACGCGGTCTTCGTCCGCCGCGACGTCGAGGCCATCTTCGACTTCCGGCGGGAGGCCGTTCGTAGCCGGATCGCGGGTTGATCGGCCGCGCGGCGGCGGGCCCCGGCGAACCTAGAGTGAGTGCATGAAGGTCTTCTGGCGTCTGCTCGGGTTCCTGCGCCCCTACCGATGGGGAGTGATCGCCTCCCTGGTGCTGGCCACGGTGGCCATGGCCAGCGGGGTGGTCATCCCCTACCTGGTGGGCCGCGCGGTGGACCAGATACGCGTCGGCGAGCTCGTGCTGTGGCCGCTCGCGCTCGCCATCGTGGGCGCGGGCATCGGACGGATGCTGTTCAGCGCAGTGCGGCGAGTCGTGGCCGGGCGCGTGTCGCTCGGCGTCGAGTACGACCTGCGTGGGCGCGTCTACGGCCACCTCCAGTCGCTCGAGCTCGGGTACTTCGACACGCAGCAGACCGGCCAGCTCATGTCGCGGGCGACGGTGGACCTACAGGCCGTGCGGTTCTTCCTGGGCTACGGCCTGGTGTTCATCGTCCAGGCCCTCGTCACGCTCGTCGTGGCCGCCGCGGTGATGATCGCGGTGAACCCCGGCCTCGCGGCCATCGCTCTCTCCACGTCCCCGCTCGTGGTCGTGGCCGCCGCACGCTACGGGCGGCTGAACCGTCCGGCGGCGCAGGAGGTCCAGCAGCGGATCGCCGAGCTGACCGCCGAGGCCGAGGAGAACGTGTCCGGGGTCCGGGTGGTGAAGGCCTTCGCGCGCGAGGAGCGCCAGCTCGGCCGCTTCCGGCACGCCGTCGGGCGGGTCTTCGAGCAGTCCATGGTCTCGACGCGCCTGCGCGCCTTCTACAACCCGCTCATCGCCTTCCTCCCCCAGATCTCGCTGGCGGCGGTCCTGCTGGTCGGCGGGGGCCAGGCAGCGTCGGGCACGATCACCCTCGGAGAGTTCGTCGCCTTCTTCTTCTACGTGACGCTGCTCGCCGGGCCGATGCGGATGCTCGGCGTGTCGCTCGGAATGGCCCAGCGCGCGATCGCCTCAGGGGCGCGCATGTTCGAGGTGCTCGACCGCGAGCCCCGGCTGAGCGCCCCGCCTGGCGCGCCGCCCCTTCCGCCCGGCGAGGGAAGGGTCGAGCTCCGCGGCGTGTCCTTCGCCCACGAGAACGGCGCGGAGGTGCTGCGCAACGTCGACCTCGACGTGGCGCCCGGCCGCACGGTGGCGCTCGTGGGCGCCACCGGTGCCGGCAAGACCACGCTCGTGAACCTCGTCCCGCGCCTGTATGACCCGACCGCCGGCGAGCTGCGAGTGGACGGCGCGGACATACGCTCGGTGGACACGGCGTCGCTGCGCGGGGAGATCGCCCTGGTGTCCGACGACCCGTTCCTGTTCTCGGCCAGCGTCCGCGAGAACATCGCCTACGCCCGTCCGGAGGCCGACGACGACGAGGTCCGCGAGGCGGCCCGCCGCGCCGGCCTGGCCGACTTCGTCGAGGGCCTCCCGGACGGCTACGAGACGCGCGTCGGCGAACGGGGATTGACCCTCTCCGGCGGCCAGCGCCAGCGCATGGCCATCGCCCGGGCGCTCGTCCGCGACCCCCGCATCCTGATCCTCGACGACGCCACCTCGAGCGTCGACGCCACCACCGAGGCCGCCATCCGCCAGGCGCTCCGCGAGGTGATGGCCGGGCGCACCACCTTCATCATCGGCCACCGCCTGTCCACCGTCGCCCTTGCCGACGAGATCGTGGTGCTCGAGGAGGGGAGGGTGGTCGCCCGAGGCACCCACGAGGAGCTCCTCGAGCAGAGCCCGCTGTACCGGACGATCGCCGAGGGCGGGCTTCCCGAGCAGGTGTTCCTCACCGAGCAGCCCCGTGAGGCGGAGACGGTGGGGCTGTGACGGCGGCGGGGAACGGGGCGGGGCCGGAGGGCGGGCGGGCGCCCGCGGCGGCCGAAGTGCCTCCGCCGGGACGCGCGCGCCGGCTGTGGAGCACGTTCCGCGGCGAGGAGCGGCGGCTGCGCAAGCTCCGCGGCCTCGGGAGCCTGCTGCGCCCGTATCGCGGACGGGTGGCCCTGACCCTCCTCGCGCTGCTTCTTGCCACCGCCGCAGGCCTCGCGCCGCCCTACCTGGTGGGTCAGGCCATCGACCGCGGCATCCGGTTCGGGGACACACGCGTGCTCGCGGTGATCGTCCTCCTGTTCGTCCTCGCCGCCACGGTCAACTGGGTGGCCACCTACGCCCAGACCTACCTGGTGAACCGGGTCGGCCAGCGCGCGCTTCAGGACCTCCGGGTCCGGATCTTCGCCCACCTCCAGCGCCTGTCGATCGGCTTCTACTCGCGCAACCGCGCGGGAGTCGTCATCTCCCGGCTGACCAACGACGTGCAGGCGCTCGACCAACTGGTGACCGATGGCGTGGTGACGCTGTTCTCCTCGACCCTGACCCTCGTCGGGACGGCGGCGATCCTGCTGCTCATGGACGTCGAGCTGGCTCTTCTCACGTTCCTCTGCTTCCCGGTGCTCGCGCTCGGCAGCGTGGTCTTCCGCCTGGTGTCGGCGAGCGCCTACCGCCGTACCCGCGAGAAGATCGCTCTCGTGACCGCCTACCTCCAGGAGACCCTCTCGGGCGTGCGGGTGGTGCGGGCCTTCGGCCAGGAGCGCCGGCACGAGCGGCGCTTCGCGGAGCTGAACGAGGAGCACCGCGAGGCGAACATGCGCACGGTCCACCTGAACGCGGCGTACTTCCCCTCCGTCGAGTTGCTCTCGGCGGTGGCCACCGCGGGGATCCTGCTCTACGGCGCGAGCCGGATGGGTGCGGGCGAGGGCGTGACCATCGGCGTGCTCGCCGCGTTCGTCCTCTACCTCCAGAACTTCTTCGACCCGATCCAGCAGCTATCGCAGCTCTACACCACCTACCAGTCGGGGATGGCCGCGCTCGACAAGATCTTCGAGCTGCTCGACGAGGAGCCCGAGGTGGCCGACCGCCCGAACGCCGTCGCGCTCCCGCCCGTCCGCGGAGCGATCCGCTTCGAGGGAGTGAGCTTCGCCTACGGCGAGACCGACGCGGACGCCGGCTTCGCCCTACGCGACGTCGACCTCGACGTGGCGCCCGGTCAGACCGTCGCCCTCGTGGGAGCGACGGGCGCCGGGAAGTCGACGCTGGTCAAGCTCGTGGCCCGCTTCTACGACCCGACCCGGGGGCGGGTGACCGTAGACGGGCATGACCTCCGCGACGTGACGGAGCGGTCGCTGCGCTCGCAGCTCGGGGTGGTCCCCCAGGAGGGGTTCCTGTTCTCCGGGAGCGTCGCCGAGAACATCGCCTTCGGGCGCCCCGAGGGCACGCGGGAGGACATCGAGCGCGCCGCCGCCGCGGTGGGAGCGCACGAGTTCATCGCGCGGCTGCCCGAGGGCTACGACACCGAGATCGGCGAGCGCGGCGGCCACCTCTCGGCGGGCCAGCGCCAGCTCGTGGCCTTCGCCCGGGCCGCGGCGGCCGACCCGCGCATCCTCATCCTCGACGAGGCCACCTCGAGTGTCGACGTGCATACCGAGGCGCGCATCGAACGCGGGCTGCGGCGGCTGCTGGCCGGACGCACGGCGATCGTCATCGCCCACCGCCTCTCGACCATCCGCGACGCGGCTCGCATCGTGGTCATGGAGGACGGCCGGGTGGCCGAGGAGGGTACCCACGAGGAGCTGCTGGAGGCGGACGGGGCCTACGCGCGGCTGTATCGGGACTGGGCGGGGCAGCGAGCGGCGTAGGGCGGCTCGGGTGGGGTCCGGCGCTATCCTCCGCGCCTCTTCGGTGCCGGGTCGTCTAATGGCAAGACGCCAGCCTCTGGAGCTGGTTATCGGGGTTCGAGTCCCTGCCCGGCAGTCGCCAGCCTCCGATCGTGGATGCTCGCTTGCCGCAGGCGATGGTACCTCGTAGCGGGTGTAAGGCTCCGGCAGGCCGGTGGTTCCCGTGGTCGCGCGAGCGGCGTGCAGAACCTCTGTCACGTCAGTCCCGGCGGGGGTGGCTGGACATTTGCACGAGGGATGAGGCATAACCACTAAGACGCCTCGAGCGCCGCCACGTGTTCGGGGTTATGCACGTCGGCCCCCATCAAGGCACAGTGCCTGATCGAGAGCGAGCGGGACGCCGCTCGCCACCGGCCGGCGGCTGGGGGCGACAGCCTGGTCCCGGATGACGTCGAACCCCGCGGGGCGAGGGGGTTGAGGGACGCCCTACCCCACCCGCCCCGCCGACGGCAGGAACCACTGGGTGATCGTCTCCTCCAGCCCGGCGTCGAGGGCCAGCAGCACCTCGTCCCCGGCCTCGATCACCGAGGTCCCGACCGGCACGAACCCGTCGCCGTTCCGCAGGATGGATATGACGAGCGCCCCGTCCGGCAGGCCGATCTCGGCCACCTGCGCGCCGGCCACGGGAGAGTCGTCGGCGATCTCGAGCTCGATGATCTCGAGGTTCTCCTGCGGCAGGTCGAGCAGATGCAGCGTGCCGTAGCGCGGCACCTCGTGCTCGATGAGGCGCAGGATGAGGTCGGTGGCCGACACCGCGGGCTTGGCGCCGAGGAGCTCGAAGTGCTGGAGGTTGCGCGGGTTGTTGCAGCGCGCGATCACGCGCTCAATGCCGTAGCGCTCGCGGGCCATCTGGGCGATGAGGATGTTGTCCTCGTCGTCGCCGGTCACCGCGATCACCATCTCGGCGCGCTCGATGCCCGCGCGCTCAAGCACCCAGATCTCCGAGCCGTCGCCGTTCAGGGCCACGTGCTCGAACTCCTCGCTCAGGATCTCGTAGCGGCGCGCGCCGCGTTCGATGACCGTCAGCTCGTGGCCCTTCTCGCTCAGCTCACGGGCGAGCTGGGAGCCCACCTTTCCGCCGCCCACGATCATGATGAACACGTCAACGCACCTCCTCCCGCACGGCATCCTCGAGCATCTCGATGGCCACCTGGGTCGGACACACCGTGGAGAGACCCTGCTCGCGGTACCACGAGGCGCGCAGGGGATCGAGCACCCGCACCACCACCCGCTTCACGTCGAACCGCCTCTGGGCGATCTGGGCGATGACCAGATTCGTGTTGTCGCCGTCGGTGGAGGCGACGAAGGCGTCGGCCTGCTCGATGCCCGCCTCGAGGAGAGCATCGATCTCGAGCGCGGTGCCCACCGTGAACGAGCCGCCGGCCTCCTCCCAGCCCACGTCCTGACCGGAGTCGAGCATGGCGATGGCGCCGGGCTCCTCGTCGAGGACCGAGACCTCGTGGCCCTCGCGGAGCATGGTCTTGGCGATGGCCGAGCCCACGCGGCCGGACCCGACGATCAGCACGAACACGGGCTCACTCTACCCCGGCCGGAGCCCTCACTCCCCGGCGGCGGCGGGCGCTCGCCCGTTTCCGCGCGCGTCCCCCTTACCAGGTCCGCCATCCTCCTCGCGCGCGGGAGCGGTCAGGACCACGCGGCAGGGGGCCTTCTCGACCACGTACTTCGTCATCTCCCCGATGAAGCGGTCCGAGGGGCCGCCACGGCCGCCGAGGCGGGTCCCCCCGCGTACGCGCGTCGGCTCCTCGGCGGCGAGCACGATCGCCTCCACCCCCCGCCGGCGAGCCTCGGAGACGATCGTCGCCCCCGGCGAGCGGCCGCGCACCATCACGGTCGCCACCTCGACGCCCTCGTACTCCTCCCCGACCTCCTTGGCTCGCGCCAGCGCCCGCTTGGCCACCGCCACCTGGTCGTCGGATACGCGGGCGTCGATCGGCAGGGACATCGGCATCTCGATCACGTAGAGGGCCTCGATCATCGGTCCTCCCTCTCCCTCCTGGCCGTCCTCGGCGGCCAGGCGACCGGCGGTGCCCACGATGTCGTCGTCGAGCGGGCGGCCGAACACGGGCACGAGGATCGACCCGTACTCGACGGCGGCGTGCTCCCGCAGCGCCGAGGCCGGAACCGACACCCTCCGAGTGAGCGACTCGCCCTGGCGGCGCCGGTAGGCGACGTAGAGCACGAGCCCCACGGCCATCCAGACGAGGCCGGCGTAGCGAGCCCCCTCGTGCAGCGCCAGCACGCTGACCCAGGCCGCGAACGAGAGCAGGGCGCCGAGCACCGCCGGCAGCGGCACGGGGGTGCCGCGAACCGTCACCGACAGCGGGACCCGGTAGGCGCGTGGAGCGTCCGGCTCGCGAAAGCGCAGCACGATCACCGAGAGGTGGGCGAGGGTGAAGGCGAGCATGGAGCCGAAGGCGAACATCCCGAGGAGGAGCTCGAGGTCGGCGAGCACCGAGAGGGCGAGAGCGAGCGCCGAGGCGGAGGCGATGAGGATCCACGGGGTCGAACGCGTCGCGTGGAGGCGACCGAGGGCGGTCGGGATCTGGCGGTTGGTGGTGAGCGAGTAGCCCAGACGGGAGACCCCGAGCATGTTCGTGTTGACGGCCTGGAGGAGCACGAGCGCGCCGACGAAGGCGACGAGCGTGGCGAGGGTGCCGGCAAGCCATGGCGGCTCGAGCCCGGCGACCACGCCGAGCATCGGCGCCCGCACGTCGGCGCCGGCGAGCGTGCCCAGGACGCCGGCGTCCGGCGCGGCGGCGAGGGCCACCACGGCCACGCCGACGAGGACGACGACGGCGAGCCCGATCACGACGACCACCCGGCGCAGCTCGCGCCCGCGCGGCCGGATCTCGCCGGCGAGGCCGGACGCCGCCTCGATCCCGGTCACGGCCACGGTGGCCACAACCGCGGCGAAGACGAGGTCCTCCCACGACGGTGTGCCCGCCGCGTCGAGGGGCGCGAGCGAGAGCGTCGGGCCGAGCGTGACGAGCCCGGACACCACCACGGCCGAGAGCAGCACGAGGTTGAGGACCGCCAGGCGCTTCACCATCCCGAGGCGGTTGGCGGTTATGCCCCGCACGTTCACCCACGCCACCCATCCGATGGCCGCGACCGCGATCAGATCGTCGAATGGCGGCTGCGCGGCGGGGGGCCAGAAGAGCGCGAGGTAGTGGGCGATGGACACCGCCGCCACCGCCATCACGATCACGAAGTCGAGCAGGATCGCCCAGCCGGCGACGAAGCTCCAGAGCTCGTCGAACGCATACCGCGCGAACGTCGCGGCGCCGCCGCGCTCGGGGTGGACCGACGACCCCTCGACGTAGGTCATGGTCGCCAGCACCAGGAAGGCGCCGGCCACCAGGAAGACGGCGGGCGTGAGCCCGAGGGCGTCTCCGGCCACGGGGCCGAGCACGAAGTAGACGGAGGCGCCCACCGAGCTCATCGCCACCGCGAAGAGCGCGGGCGCGCCCAGGCCCCGCACGATGCGCCCGCGGGCCTGAGCCATCGCCTCGACCGGCCGCGGACTCAGCGCAACCCCTCCGTCATCGTGGCTCGGCGGGTGCGCCCCTCGCGAGCACGAGACGACCGGCACCGAGCGCGGCCAGCAGCGCGCCCACCACCACACCCCGGGCCAGCGGGCCGCCGCCTCCGAGGACGGTGATCGCCACCAGCGCCAGGCCGAGCGCGAGGACGGCGACGGAGAGGATGCGAGTCGACTGGCGATAGACCCGCTGCACGGCGCGGATCTTAGACCCGCTCCCGGTGGGTCAGCTCCTAGGAGGCCGCAGCGCCCGCACGCTCGATCACGGGCTCCGCGCCGTCCCGCTCGCCCGCCGGGGGCGAGGCGATGATGACCCGGCAGGGACGATCGGCGAGCACGGTCTCGAGCGTGCGACCGAACAGCGAGGTGCCCGTCCGCCGCCGCGGGAGGGCCATGACGACCGCCCGCGCGCGGATCTCCCGAGCCTCCTGGACGATGCGACGTCCCGCCTCGCCCTGGCGCACCTTCTCCCAGTGGCCGCTCACGCGGCGCCCACCGGCAGCGCGGGCACTGTTGATCGCCGCGCGGGCGGTGGCCTCCTGCTCGGGCAGCTCGGCGTCGATGGGGGCTGTGGCCGGCACGGTGATGGTCACCACCACGTGTATGCCCCGGCGCCG
>JACCZP010000066.1 GCA_013695885.1 Thermoleophilaceae bacterium
GGCGCAGGCAAGCGCCCCTGACGGGGAGGGTTCCGGGTCGCGCGGCCGGAGCGGCCCGGCCACCGCCACGGGTGCGCGCCCTCCGCGGAACGCACCACCTGACCCGGACGGGGGCACGCGCTCCCGACCGCGCCCACCCGCGCGCTGAGCCGCGTTTCTGAGGAGATGCCCATGGAGAGGACTCTGATCCTGGTCAAGCCCGATGCCTTCGGCCGCGCCCTGACCGGCGAGGTGATCGCTCGGTTCGAGCGCAAGGGGCTCCGGATCGCCGCCATGAAGCTGACGAGGGTCCAGCGCGACGTCGCCGAGCAGCACTACGCCGAGCACTCCGAGAAGCCGTTCTTCGGGGACCTCGTCGAGTTCATCACGAGCGGTCCGCTCGTGGCGCTCGTCCTCGAGGGCCACGAGGCGATCGTGGCCGCCCGGCAGGTCATCGGGTCGACGAATCCCCTCGAAGCCACCACCGGCTCCATCCGGGGTGACTACGCGCTCGAGGTGCAGACGAACCTCGTGCATGGCTCGGACTCGGCCGAGTCCTCCGAGCGCGAGGTGGGGCTCTTCTTCCCCGAGATCTAGGGCCTCGCGCCGATCCCGACGGGGCATGACCGGGTCGCGTGAAAGAGCGACGCCGCCGAGGCTCGTCCTCGCCTCCGGATCGCCCCAGCGGCGGGCGATCCTCGAGCAGCTTGGGGTGGCCTTCACGGTCGAGCAGCCGGAGATCGACGAGCTGGCTCAGGGCGATCCACGCACCGTGGCCGTCGAGAACGCCTCCCGCAAGGCGAGGGCGGTTCGCGGGGAGCTCGTGCTCGGGGCGGACACCGTGGTGGCCGTTGACGGACGGTCGCTCGGGAAGCCGGCCGACGCCGAGGAGGCGCGGGAGTTCCTCGCATGCCTGTCCGGGCGCGATCACCTCGTGGTCACCGGCGTGGCACTCCGGGAGGGCGACTCCCTGCGCACGGGCTGCGGGGTGACCCGCGTCCGCTTCCGAGCGCTGCGCATCGCGGATGTCGAGGCCTACGTCGCCACAGGAGAGTGGGACGGTCGCGCGGGCGGATACGCGATCCAGGGGCGAGGTGCCCTTCTCGTGGCCGAGGTGGAGGGCGACTACTGGACGGTGGTCGGTCTGCCCGTGGCGGAGCTAGCGCGCATGGAGCCGGACCTGCTGCTGTCTCCGGCCGGCTGAGAGCGCCCCCGCTCGAAGACGCCGTCCCCCGGACCGCTAGACGTCGAGCGAGTAGTCGATCCACTCCTCGCGGCGCGCCCCGACCCGTTCGTAGAGCGCTTGGGCGCGATCGTTGTCGGGGGCGGTCTGCCACTCGAGTGCCCTGGCTCCGTGCTCTCGGCAGAGCCCGCGACTCGCGTCGATCAAGGCCGCTCCGACTCCTGCCCCCCGCGCCTCGGGCACGACGAAGAGATCGTTCATGATGCCCACGCGATGCGCGCTCAGGGTGCTCCAGCTCCAGAAGACCGTTGCGAAGCCCACGGGAGACCGCCGGCCGCCGCGGGCGATGAGCTGGGCCCCTGCCTGCTCGGGGTCGGCGATCAGCGCCCTCGAGAGCGCCTCGAGGGCCTCGCGTCGGGGCCGCACCCCATAGAACCCGCAGTAGTCCGACACCAGGGGGAGGAGGTCCGCGAGGTCCTCTACGGTCACCGTCGCGATCGTCACGGAGCGAGCCTACGACCGCGTGTCCCGGGACGGGAAAGCCCTGCGAGCCGCAACCTTGCCGGCCGCCTCGCGCGTTGTGCGCCCTGGACGGCGTCCGATACACTTCCCGCCGCGAGCGGGTCGCACTCCGCCACCCCGGTGCCCCGTCTTCGATCAGCTCGCACGGCGCTTCCGGCTTCCTGCGCCTAGGGTCTTCTTCGTATGGGTTTTCTCTCGTATCTCACCGGTTTCGGCGGTCGCGACATGGCGGTCGACCTCGGCACGGCCAACACGCTCGTCTACGTGCGCGGACGCGGCATCGTGCTCTCCGAGCCGTCAGTGGTGGCCATCGACGCCCGCCAGGGCGACGTGCACGCGGTCGGGGTCGAGGCCAAGCGCATGCTGGGCCGGACTCCAGGCACGATCTCGGCCATCCGGCCGCTGAAGGACGGCGTGATCGCGGACTTCGACGTGACCGAGCAGATGCTCCGCCACTTCATCCAGAAGGTGCACCAGAATCGTTGGGCCCACCCGCGCGTCGTCGTCTGCGTGCCCTCGGGCGTGACCGGCGTCGAGAAGCGCGCCGTCGAGGAGGCGTGCCTGTCCGCCGGCGCCCGCCAGGCCTACCTGATCGAGGAGCCCATGGCCGCGGCCATCGGCGCCGGCCTCCCGGTCGGCGAGCCGACCGGGAACATGGTGGTGGACATCGGCGGCGGCACCAGCGAGGTCGCGGTCATCTCCCTCGGCGGGATCGTGGTCTCGCAGTCGATCCGCATCGGCGGCGACGAGCTCGACGAGGCGATCATCAACTACGTCAAGCGCGAGTACAAGCTGATGATCGGGCAGCAGACCGCCGAGGAGGTCAAGCTCGAGATCGGCTCGGCCTGCCCGCTCGGCGACGAGGTGCAGGCCGAGATCCGCGGACGCGATCTCGTGTCGGGGCTCCCGAAGACCGTGGTGCTCACCAGCGAGGAGGTGCGCATGGCGCTCGAAGAGCCCGTGCAGCAGATCGTGGACGCCGTGAAGGAGACCCTCGACCGCACGCCGCCCGAGCTGGCCGCGGACATCATGGACCGCGGGATCATGCTGGCCGGCGGGGGGGCGCTCCTCCAGGGGCTCGACGAGCGCCTGCGCAACGAGACCCAGATGCCCGCCCACCTGGCCGAGTCCCCGCTCACTTGCGTCGCCGTCGGCTCCGGGCGCTCGCTCGAGGAGTTCGACGCGATCCACCGCTCGAACCGAAACCGCAACAACAACCGCCAGCGCCGGCGTTAGGCTCCGGCGCGGAGGTCCTTCTCCGTGTACGACAAGACCGCGGTCCGTAGACGTCGGGCGGTCCTCGGGGTGCTCGTCGCCTCGTCGCTCGTCCTGCTCACCTTCTTCTTCGGGGACTCCGTTCCCACCGGGCTCCGCGCCGTGCAGCGCGGGGTCCAGGTCGTGCTGAGCCCGCTCGAGTCCGGCGCCAGCCGCGCGCTCAAGCCCTTCCGCGACATGGCCGGGTGGACCGGCGACGTCTTCTATGCCAGGGGCGAGAACGAGCGCCTGCGCAGCGAGATCGCGCGGACGAGGTCCGAGCTGGCCCGGGCCCACACCGACGCCCGCGAGCTGGCGGCGCTCCGCGGCCTCGCCAGGCTCTCCCGGCGTGTGGGCTACCCGGGCGGCACCCAGCCGGTCACCGGACGGGTGATCGCGCGCTCGCCGACGGTCTGGTACTCGAAGGCCCAGATCAACAGCGGGTCCGACGACGGCGTCGAGGTGGGCGACCCGGTGGTGACCAGGGACGGCCTGGTCGGCCGGGTCTCCATGGTCAACGGCGGCTCCTCGGTCATCACGCTGATCACCGACGAGCAGAGCGCGGTCTCCGCCCAGGTCATGCCCGGGGGATCCGGCGGTGTGGTCAAGCCCGAGGTGGGCAAGCCGAACGACCTGCTGCTCGACTACATCGAGCGCGGCCGGAAGGTGCGCCGCGGGACGATGGTGCTCACCTCGGGTACCGCCTCCTCCAAGCTCGAGTCGCTGTTCCCGCGCGGGATCCCGATCGGTCGCGTGCGCCAGGTGGACCCGGCCGAGTTCGAGCTCTACCAGCGGGTGCACATCGAGCCCTTCGCGGACATCCGGCGCCTCGACTTCGTGCAGGTGCTCACCGACGGTCCCGAGGCCGAGGAGGAGGAGGTCTCCTTCCGATGATCGCCTCCGGTGGCGCGGTCGCGCGCGTGGCGGCCCTCGTGCTCGTGGGCTGCATCCTCCAGATCTCCTGGCTGGCCGCCGTGCGGATATTCGGCGCCACGCCCGACCTCATCCCGCTGCTCGTCGGCGCGGTGGCGCTCTACGCGGGCGCGGTCTCGGCCGCCACCACCGGCTTCTTCTGCGGCCTGGTCATCGACCTCGTGCTGGCCACCACCCCGGGCGCCTCGTCGCTCGTGCTCACGCTCGTGGGCTACGGCCTCGGCCGCTACCGCGACCTGCGCGACCCCGGGCACGGTCTGGTGCCCATCCCGATCGCGGCGGTGGCCACGGCGGCCTACGGCATCGGCCTCGCGCTCGTTTCGTTCCTGCTCGACCGCACGTCGATCAGCGGGCTGGCATTCCAGGAGGTGCTCCTCACCGTGGTGCTGAACGCGGTGGTAGCTCTTCCGGTGTTCGCCCTCGTGCGCAGGGTCCTGGGCCCGGTCCTCACCGTCGACCCGAGCGAACCCCGCCGCCGCCGGCGCACGGTGCGCGAGAAGGGGCCGATCGGCCTCAGGGGCCTGGAGGTCTAGGGATGTACCGCGAGGTCGAGCGACGCCCCGCGCTCTCCCCCCAGCTCGCCCTCCGGGTCGCGGTGATCGGGGGTATCGCGCTCGTGGCTTTCGGGATCGTCTTCTTCCGGCTCTGGTACCTCCAGGTGCTGAGCGGCGACCAGTACGTGGCCGCGGCGAACGACAACCGGGTCCGCGAGATCAAGGTCGCGGCTCCGCGCGGCGAGGTCGTGGACCGCGAGGGCCGGGTGCTCGTGGACAACCGCACGGGTCTGGCCGTGAAGATCCGCCCTGACCGCCTGCCCGAGGCCGAGGCGGCGAAGACGCGCCTCTACGACCGCCTGGCCGACGTCCTGCCCGGCCTCTCGCGCACCGAGATCCGCACCCGCGTACGTGAGCAGCTCAGGGCGCAGCCCTTCTCGTCGGCCACCGTGAAGCAGGACGTGCGCCTCCCGGTCGTCCAGTACATCCTCGAGCACCAGCGGCGCTTCCGCGGCGTAGAGGTGGAGCGGGTCTTCCTGCGCTCCTACCCCCGCCGGCAGGTGGGCGCCCACCTGTTCGGGACGGTCGGCGAGGTGACGAAGGAGCAGCTCGAGGAGGACGAGCGCTACCGGGGCGTGTCGCTCGGCGACCGCGTGGGGCAGTCGGGCGTCGAGTACGCCTACGACCGCTTCCTGCGCGGCAAGAACGGCACCACCCGCGTGCAGGTGGACGCTCTCGGCACGCTCAAGGGTCGTTTCCCTCCTCAGGAACCGGTCCAGGGCCGTCAGCTGCGCCTGAGCGTGGACTACGAGGTGCAGCGCACCGCCCAGATGGCCCTGGGCAGCGCGCAGGGTGCCTTCGTGGTCATGGACGTCCGCAACGGGGAGGTGCGTGCGCTCGGATCCTCCCCGTCGTTCGACCCCAACCAGTTCGCCAAGGTCATCAAGCCGTCGGACTTCAAGCGCCTCTCCTCCGAGGAGAACGGGGCGCCGCTCTCCAACCGGGCGATCCAGGGCCTCTATCCCACGGGGTCCACCTTCAAGCTGATCACCGCCGTCGCGGGCCTCGAGGGCGGGCTCATCTCGCCCGGTGAGGCGGTCTACGACGGCGGGTCGCTCCAGGTGGGAGGGGTGACCTTCAAGAACGCCGGCGGGGTCGTCAACGGGCCGGTGGCGCTGCGGCGCGCGCTCTCGGTCTCGAGCGACGTGTTCTTCTACCGCCTCGGGCTCGAGGCCAACAACGCCGGCAACGGCAAGCTGATCCAGGACTGGGCCAAGCGGCTCGGAGTGGGGCGCAAGACCGGGATCGACCTGCCGGCGGAGGCCGAGGGGCTGATCCCCACACCGGAGTGGCGCAACCGCCTGTTCCGCAAGAAGCTCACCGACCGTCCGTGGTCGGCCGGCGACAACATCAACCTCTCGGTCGGTCAGGGCGACGTGCAGGCCAACCCCCTCCAGATGGCCGTGGCCTACGCGGCGATCGCCAACGGCGGCTACGTGGTGCGCCCCCATCTCGGCCTTCGCATCGAGGACGCCGACGGCCGGGTCATGCAGGAGCTCGAGACCAAGGCGCGCCGGAAGGTGAAGGTGGCCCCCGAATACCGCCGGGCCATCCTCGACGGTCTGCGCATGGCCGCCAGCGCGCCGGGTGGCACCTCAGCCGACGTGTTCAAGAAGTTCCCCATACCCGTGGCCGGCAAGACCGGCACCGCGGAGAAGGGGGCCGGGCGCGCCGACCAGTCCTGGTACCTCGCGCTCGCGCCCTATCCGAACCCCCGCTACGTGGTGGCGGTGACCTTCGAGGCCGGAGGGTTCGGTGCCGAGACCGCCGCCCCGGCCGCCCGCCGCATCCTCGCCTCCCTGTTCGACGTGAAGGGCGAGGAGAAGAAGGTCGTCAAGGGCTCGAGTAGGACCAACTAGGCCCGCGCCGGACGAACTAGGCTGACTTCCCACTGATGCAGGCCACCGCGCCCTTCGGAACCGCCTCGGCCTCTTCGCGGGAGACCCGCCGGGGGTTCGGCGACATCGACCTCCTTCTCGTCCTCGCGGCCGTGGGTCTCATCGCGTGCTCGACGTTGACGATCGGGACGGCCACCGTCACCGACGTGGACGGCAGCCCCTACTACTACCTGACCCGCCAGGCCATCTACGGTGCGGTGGGCGTCTTCCTCATGCTGCTGGTCCCGCGGTTCGACTACTCGCGCCTGCGCGAGCTGTCGGTGGGCATCTACGCGACGATGATCGCCTCGATCGTCCTCGTCTTCCTGGTCGCGACCGCCACTCGGGGGTCCAAGCGCTGGATCGAGCTGCCGTTCTTCACGTTCCAGCCGTCGGAGCTCGGCAAGGTGCTGCTCGTGCTCGCACTCGCGGCGTTCGTAGTCGACCGCGCCCGGCGCCTCGGCGAACGCGAGACCACGAGCCGGATCGTGCTGCTCGCCCTGGTGCCGGCCATGCTCGTGATCGCCCAACCCGACCTCGGCACCGGGCTCGTGTACGTTGTCATCACCGGGGCCGTGCTGTTCGTGGCCGGTACCAAGTGGACCCATTTCGCGGTGCTCGGCGCCCTGGGAGCCGTGGCGGTGGCCGTGGTCCTCGCCGGTGCTCCCGCGGTCGGGATCGAGGTGCTGAAGCCCTACCAGGTGGACCGCCTGACCGCCTTCATGTCACCGACCGACGACCCGCAGTCGCAGGGCTACCAGCTGAACCAGTCGATCACCGCCATCGGGGCCGGTCAGAAGACCGGCCGCGGCCCGGCGGGGGCGACGCAGACTAGGCTCGACTTCCTGCCCGAGCACCACACGGACTTCATCTTCAGCGTGGTGGGCGAGGAGTTCGGCTTCCTCGGAGCCGCCCTCGTCCTCTCGCTCTTCGCCCTCCTCATCTGGAGGGCCCTTCGCATCCTGACCACGGCGAAGAACCTGTACGGAGCGCTCATCGCGGGCGGGATCGTCGCGATGCTGATGTTCCAGATCTTCGTCAACGTGGGCATGACCATCGGGATCATGCCCATCACCGGCGTTCCCCTGCCGCTCATGAGCTATGGCGGGTCGTCGGTGATCGTGACCTTCCTGGCCGTTGGACTGCTTCAGTCGATCCACGTGCAAGCGCGCGCGGCGGCTGCCTCCAAGGGCCGTGAGCTGATCGCATGAGAGGAACCATTGAGAAAGCAAGTGCTCGTCACGGTGGACCGTGGCGAAACCAGAGTCGCCATCCTCGAGGCGGAGGGCACCCCTCCGGCTAAGGACGTCGCAACAACCCAGAACGGCTCGCGGGGCGGCGGTCGCCGCCGGCGCGGGCGCTCGGGATCCAGCGCGCCCCCGGAGGGCTTCCGGATCGCGGAGCTCTACGTCGAGCGGCTCGGCAAGCGCTCGATCGTGGGCAACGTCTACAAGGGCAAGGTCGACAACGTCGTGCCCGGCCTCGAGGCCGCCTTCGTGGACATCGGCCTCGACAAGAACGGCTTCCTGCACGTCGACGACATCGTCATGCCGGGGGTCGAGGTGGCCCGCCGCGGGCGGACCGGGGGCAAGGGCAAGCGCATCACCGAGCTGCTGAAGCCCGGCCAGGAGGTGGTCGTCCAGGTCGAGAAGGATCCCCTGAAGACCAAGGGCGCGCGGCTCTCCATGCAGCTCTCAATCGCCGGCCGCTACCTCGTCTACGTGCCTCAGGGCGAGGGCGTCGGGGTGTCGAAGCGCCTGCCGGACTCAGAGCGCGAGCGCCTGCGCAAGGCCGCCGCGAAGCTCGACCTCAAGAGTGGCGGGGCCATCGTGCGCACCGCCGCCGACGGGGCGAGCCGCGAGGACCTCGAACGCGAGACCCGGTACCTCTTCCGCCTCCACGACATCCTCCTCGGCCGCGTCGAGGAGACCGTCGCTCCGGCCATGGTCTTCCAGGAGGCCGACCTCTCCGTGCGGGTGGTGCGTGACATCTTCTCCGCGCACTTCGAGCGCGCGGTGGTGGACGACGAGGGCCAGCGACACCGGCTCACCTCGTTCTTCACGCGCACGGCGCCCGAGCTCGTGGATCGCGTCGAGCTCTACGAGGACGAGGAGCCGCTTTTCGAGAGCTACGCCGTGGACCGGGCGATCGAGTCCACGCTCTCCCGCCGGGTGGACCTGTCCTCCGGCGGATATCTGATCATCGACTACGCGGAGGCCCTCACGGTCATCGACGTGAACTCGGGTTCGTTCACCGGCCGCGGCCGCGGGACGCGCCTCGAGGACATCATCACCCAGACCAACCTCGAGGCCGCCGACGAGGTGGTGAGCCAGCTGCGGCTGCGCGACATCGGCGGGATCATCGTCATCGACTTCATCGACATGTCGCGCGCCCGCAACCGCGACGCCGTGCTGAAGGTCCTTCGCAAGGCGCTCGACCAGGACCGGACGAAGACCTACGTGGTGGACATCTCGCCCCTCGGCCTGGTGGAGATGACCCGCCAGAACGTGACCGACGGCGTGCGCGAGATCCTCACCAAGACCTGCCCGACCTGCAAGGGCGAGGGCGTGGTCCTGAGCGAGGAGACGGTGGCCATCCAGGTGGAGCGCAAGCTGCGCGACCTGGCCGCGGAGCGGCCGAAGCCGGAGGCCTTCCTCGTCCAGGTCCACCCGCGCGTTGCCACCGCGCTGATGGCCGGGCCGGTGCGCCGCCTGCTCGAGCTCGAGTCCGAGGTGGGCAAGTACTTCCACTTCGAGGGCAGCGAGGCGCTGCCCCTCGACCACTTCGCGGTGTCTCTCGAGGGTGACCGCGACGAGGTCGAGGAGCGGGCGCTTCCGTTCCGGGTCGGGGAGGAGGTGCTCGTCACGCTCGAGGAGCCCCACATGTACAACGAGGACGACGCCGTGGCCAAGGTCGACGGCTACGTGATCTCGGTCGGCGGGGGAGTGCGCGCGATCGGTGAGAAGAAGCTCGTGCGCATCGACCACGTGGGGCGCTCGGCGGCCTCGGCGAGCATCGTGGGGGAGCCGGACGGGTCCGGGGCTTCGGCCTCGGCTTCGGGCTCGGACGACGACGAGGACCCGGACGGTCGCAGCCGGCGCCGGCGTGGCCGGCGTGGTGGCCGGGGGAGGGGTCGCGGTAAGTCGGAGGTGGCCGCGGAGGCGGCGGCGGAGACGGCGGCGGCCGAGGCCGGCGGCGGGGGCTCGTCGGATTAGGCCGTCACCGCGTGCGGGGTCTCGCCCGGTCCGTGCGCGCCGCATCAGCCTGTCCTACCCGACGGCGTCGCACCGCCGTTGCGGGCTCTTCGCACTTCCGTAACGCCTGAGGCCCCGCCGTGCGTCTCGGGCCGCCACGCTCGGGGAGATGCCGGACGAGATGACACTTAGGTCGGATATCCGGCCCAAACTTGCCGGTGTCGATCTCGAGCGGGCGATCGTCCGCCTCGCCGAGCGCCAGCACGGCGTCATCGCCCGGGGGCAACTGCTCGCGCTCGGCCTGGGCGCGAGCACGGTGAAGCACCGCGTCGGACACGGCCGGCTCCACCCGATGCACCGCGGCGTCTACGCCCTCGGCCACCGGCGCCTCTCCGTTCACGGTCGGTTCATGGCCGCGGTGCTCGCCGCGGGTCCCGGCGCCGTGCTCAGCCATCGCTCCGCGGCCGAGCTGTGGGGGATACGCGCCTCGGCGAGCCAACGGGTCGAGGTCAGCGCCCCGACGCGGCGCCGCGCGGGACGGGGCGTCCGAGCTCACCTCGCCTCTCTCGCGAACGACGAGCTCACCGAGCTCGAGGAGATCCCCGTGACCACAGCCTCCCGCACACTGCTCGACCTCGCCGCCGTGCTCGACGGTCAGCGCCTCGAACGCGCTCTCCGCGAGGCCGAGTTCCGCCGGCTCGGGGACGCGACGTCGCTCACCGTGCTCCTCGAGCGCCATCCCCGCCGCCGCGGCACCGCTCTCCTGCGCCGGATCCTCGCCGCCGGGCGCCTCGGCGACGGCGTCACCCGCGGCGAGCTCGAGGATTGCTTCGTCGCCTTCCTCGACGCCGCGGGCCTGCCGCGGCCGGGGCTCAACCGCCACATCGAGGCCGCCGGTCGCCTTATCGAGTGCGACTCCGTCTGGCGGGACGGGCGGCTGATCGTCGAGCTCGACGGCCACGCGACTCACGGCCGGCGCAGCGCCTTCGAGGACGACCGCGCCCGGGACCGGGCCTTGAGCGCCGCCGGATGGCGGGTGGTGCGCGTCACCTGGCGCCAGCTCGAGCGGGAGGCTGGGCCGCTGGAGAGCGATCTCCGGCGGCTGCTCGGGGAAGGCGAAGCGAAAGCGACCATCGGGGCGCGGCGGGGAGGAGATTCGACCCCCTAGCTTCCCGGCGGTGAGCGCGAGGCGCATCGGGGGACTCGTTCGGCTCCTGCTCGCCGGCCTCGTCCTCGCGCGGCTGTCGCGGGGCCGGCGGCGCCGGGCGCCGCTCGCCGGCCGGAGCGGTCCGCTCGACGCGGTCAGCGTGGTCGTTCCCGCTCGGAACGAGGCGCATCGGATCGGGCCGTGCCTCGAGGAGCTGGTCGCCGATCCGGGGGTGGCCGAGATCGTGGTCCTCGACGACCGCTCGGAGGACGGCACCGCCGAGCTGGCCGCCTCGCTCGGGGCTCGCGTCGTGGCCGGGACGCCACTCCCGGACGGCTGGGTCGGAAAGCAGTGGGCTCTCCAGCAGGGCATCGAGGCGGCTGGGTCGGACGTCGTCGTGCTGCTCGACGCCGACACGCGCGTGCGCCGCGGACTGGTGGGGGCGGTCCTCGAGGAGCTGCGCGACGCGGACCTGGTGAGCGTCGCGCCGCGGTTCGTGTGCCGGGATGCCCTGCTGCGCTGGCTGCATCCCTCGATGCTCGCCACGCTCACCTATCGCTTCGGGCCGCTGGGTGCGGAGGGGGAGGCTCCGGCGCCTCGCCGCGCGATCGGGAACGGCCAGTGCCTGGGTGCACGCCGCGAAGCGCTGCTGTCCTCCGACGTCCTCCGACGGACCCGAGCCCACATGACCGACGACATCGCGCTGGTGCGCGCGCTGGCTGCGGACGGCTGGCGGGTGTCGTTCGTCGACGGCGCCGATCTGCTGTCGGTGGAGATGTACGCGAGCGCCGCCGAGGCGTGGCGGGAATGGCCGCGCACGCTGGCCATGGCCGACGTGACGAGCCCGGCGTGGAAGGCCCTCGACTCGGCGGTCATGGTCCTCGTGATGGCCGTGCCGGTGCTGCGCCTGGCCTCCGGCCGCGCCGGGCACCTGGACCGGGCTCTGCTCGTGGTGCGGGTCGCGCTGCTGGGGGCTCTGGGGCGCTTCTACGAACGCCGCGGCCTGCCCTTCTGGCTGTCTCCGCTGGCGGATCCGGTGGCCGTGGGGCGGCTCGTGTACGCCACGCTGCGGCCGGTGAGGGCCTGGCGCGGGCGCAGCTACGGGTGAGCGCCTTTCGTGGCGGCGGGGTGCGCGGTCCCGGGCGCCCTGGCGTCGACCTATCCTCGCCTGCGGTGGACGAAAAGACCCGCATAAGGCTGACGAAGTACTCGCAGAAGGCCGGGTGAGCGTCGAAGTTCGCTCCAGGGGACCTGGAGCAGGTGCTCGAGGGCTTCGGCCCGGCCGAGGCTGAAGGCTTCGCCAGCGGAATCGAGACCCGCGACGACGCGGGACACATCCCCTTCGCGGGAGGACTGCTCCTGCAGTCGGTCGACTTCTTCACGCCCATCGTCGACGATCCGCGCCGCTTCGGGCAGATCGCGGCCGCGAACGCGTTCTCGGACGTGTACGCGATGGGTGGGCAGGCGCTCACCGCGCTCAATCTCGTGGCGTGGCCGTGCTCGCTCGACCTGGCCGCGCTGCGCGAGGTGCTCGAGGGGGGCCTCGAGAAGGTCGAGGAGGCGGGCGCCAGCCTGCTCGGAGGCCACTCGGTGCAGGACGACGAGCCGAAGTACGGGCTGGCCGTCACGGGTTGGGTGGAGACCGACCGCGTGGTGCGCAACGCGGGCGCGCGGCCCGGCGACCGCCTCGTCCTGACCAAGCCCCTGGGACTCGGCATCCTCGCTACGGCGCTGAAGCGCGACCTTGTGACCGAGGCCGACGTCGAGGAGGCGGTCGAGACCGCCGCGCGCCTTAACCGCGGCGCCTCCGAGGCCATGCGTGCGGTGGGGGTGTCCGCCGCCACCGACGTGACCGGCTATGGCCTGCTCGGCCACCTCGGCGAGATGCTGGCCGCGAGCGGGGTCGGGGCCGTGGTCCGCCGCAGCGCCGCGCCGGTTTGGGACGGAGCGTCCGGCCTCGCCGCCGAGGGCTGCTACCCGGGCGGCCTGGACGCCAACCGCGACCACGTCCTCGACCGGGTCTTGCGTGACGGCGTGTCCGAGGAGGACCTCCTGCCCCTCTACGACCCGCAGACGAGCGGCGGGCTGCTCATCGCGGTGGCCGAGGAGCGGGCGGAAGACCTCGTGGCGGAGCTGAAGGTCCGCGGCGAGCGTGCCGACGTGGTGGGCGAGATCGTGGCCGGTACGGGAATGCGCGTGGTCCGGTAGCCGTCTGGCCGCGTTCCGAGCCGCCGCCGCAC
>JACCZP010000067.1 GCA_013695885.1 Thermoleophilaceae bacterium
CGGGCCCTCGTCGGCCCATCCGGCGACATCGCGAACCAGGCGTCGTCGGGCGCCTCGGCGAACAGCGCGCCGACGTGTACGAGGACCAGGGCGAACGCGACCGCGCCGAGGATCTGATGGCGCGCGAGGGTCGCGAAGCCCGTCGCGAGGAGGCTAGCGCCCGTCTACCGCAGGGACGTGACGTCCGCCTCGAAGCCCTCGACCGCGTCGATGGGATCCTCCTTCGGAGGATCGAAGTCGTGAAGCCACCCGAGCCCGAGGCGGCGGGCGGCATCGCCCGCGCGGCGCCGGCGGTCGGCCTTGACCTCGGCAACCGCGCGGCCGAGGTCGGTCGGGCCGGCGTCGAGGGCGAGCGAGTCGGTGAGCATCGCCTCGAGGGTGCGCCGCTCGCGGTCGGTGGCGGGGCGCGGACGGCCGTCCTTGGCGCCGGTGTAGCGGTCCCACGCCTTCGCGAACGCGGCGAGGTCGCAGCGGCCTCCCCGGCGGTGGGCCCCGAGCATCGGGCACACTCCCCCGTCGCGGGTGGTGTAGGCGCCGACGATGATCTCGTCGGCGCGCGCCGAGGCGAGCATGGCCCGGCGCGAGGGCTCGGGCATGCGGGCGATCACGCGGCGCAGGCGCTCGGAGGATCGCTTCTGGCGTCGGCGGCTCATGGGTAGCATCCCGCGCCGCCTCCGACGCGGGCTCGGGACAGTAGGCACCGGCCCCGACGCCCGCAACGCCGACCCTCCCGATGAAAGGGGACTTGCATGCGGCTCGGGCCCCCGCGCCGGTTCCTCCTCGCCGCCTTCGGGGATCCCGGCCACGCCTTTCCGGCCATCGCCCTCGGGCGAGCCCTCGTCGCCCGCGGCCACACGGTCTGCCTCCAGACCTGGACCCGGTGGCGCGACGACGTCGAGCGCGAGGGCATGTCCTTCGCCCCTGCCCCCGAGTACCGGGTCTTCCCGACGCGCGAACGACCGCTCAAGCCCTACGAGGCCGCCGTCCGCGCCACACGCGAGACGCAGCCCTTGCTCGAGGCGTTCGCTCCCGACGCGGTGGTCGTCGACATCCTCACCGCCGCCGGTGCCCTCGCGGCGGAGCTCGAAGGACGGCCGTGGGTCACGCTCATCCCGCACATCCTCCCCACCTGGGAGCCCGGCTTCCCGCCGTACTCGACGGGCGCCCGTCTGCCCCGCACGGCGCTCGGCGAGGGCCTGTGGAGGGCGCTCGAGCCGATCTTGGGTCTCGGGGTGCGGCGGGGGCGTGAGGAGCTGAACGGCGCTCGCGCGCGGGTAGGACTCCCGCCGGTCGCTCACGAGCACGGAGGCATCTCGCGCCGGCTCGCACTCGCGGCCACGTTCCCCCAGCTCGAGTACCCGCGGCCGTCGCGCCCGCCGTGGGCGCGGATTACCGGACCGCTTCTGTGGGGGCGCTCGAGTGAGGACGTCGAGCTGCCGCAGGGCGACGAGCCGCTCATCCTGGTTGCGCCGAGCACTTCACAGGACCCCAAGGGACGGTTGCTCTCGGCGGCGCTCACCGCCCTCGCGGGCGAGCCGGTGCGGGTGCTGGGGGTGTTCGACCCGCGCCGCTCAGAGGGTGCGCCTCGGGTGCCGCGGAACGCCGTGCTCGTGCCCTGGCTCCCCTACGCCCGGGTGATGCCTCGCTGCGCCGCGGTGGTGTGCCACGCCGGGCACGGCACGCTGGTGCGCACGCTGGCGTCAGGCGCCCCGGTCGTGGCGTGCCCCGCGGCCGGCGACATGGCCGAGAACGCGGCGCGGGCGGCGTGGGCGGGAGCCGGCGTATCACTGCCGCGGCGGTTCCTGACGCCGAGCGGGGTGAGGCTGGCGGTCCGGCGGGTGTTGTCTGAGCCACGGTTCGGGCATCGGGCGGCGGAGCTGGCGAGGTGGGCGGCGGTGAACGACGGAGGAGAGGTCGCGGCGGGGGAGTTGGAGGGGTTTGTGGGGAGCGCGTAAAGCTGGATCTGAGTAACAGTTCCGTCACCCACTTCACTAGTCGACTGGATCAGGTCACTAACGACCGTGTGACATCCGACTGGTGCAGTAGAGTCATATTCATGGATCGGTATCGCCTCGTGCCGCTTCTGGAGGAGGGACTGTCCATTGATGCGATCGCAGCCGAGGTCGCCCGGAGTCCGTCGACAGTCTCATACTGGCTCAAGCGACACGGGCTCAAGGCCAACGGCGCCAGGAAGTACGGGCCCAAGCCGGCACTCGACCACGACTCACTCGCCGCGCTCGTCGATCGCGGACTCTCGGTTCCGGCGATCGCGTCGGAGCTCGGCTGCCCACCGTCTCGGGTCCGGTACTGGCTCGGGCGACACTCGCTCGATACCCGGCAATCGCGCAACCGTGCGACGGCTCGGGCGGCGCTCCTCGAAGGACAGAGAATCGTGGAGCTGAGCTGCCGTAGGCATGGCGAAACCGACCACGCCCTGGAGGGCCGAGGAAGCTATCGCTGCGCCCGGTGCCGAGCGGAGCAGGTGGCCGAGCATCGGCGGCGGGTAAAGCGTGTGCTGATCGACGAAGCGGGAGGCTCCTGCCGCCTGTGTGGATACGCACGGTGTGAGGCTGCGCTCCAGTTTCACCACCTAGACCCAAGACACAAAGACTTTCACCTGTCGGTGCGCGGGATCACGAGATCGATCTCGGCGCTCCGCGCCGAAGCGGCCAAGTGCGTACTGTTGTGCGCAACCTGTCACGCTGAGGTGGAAGCCGGTGCGTCGACTATCGAGTTATTTTACTCCCCGGGGTGGATTCGAACCACCAAGACTTGATTAACAGTCAAGCATGTTGCCGTTACATCACCGGGGACCGAACAGGTAAAGTGTTGGGGTGCTTCCTGCGGAAGTGTAGCTCCGGTGCGACGGACTTCACCCGGCTCTCGGAATCCGGCTCAGGCCGTCTGCCCCATCAGCTCCGCGAAGTCCCGCTGGACGCGGTCGCGCTCCGCGGCCAGCTCCCGCTGGCGCCCGTAGTCGCGCGCCTGACGGGCACCGCGCTGCTGGCGCT
>JACCZP010000074.1 GCA_013695885.1 Thermoleophilaceae bacterium
GGCACCTGCCCGCCCCAGGACTTCCCCTGCCCGTAGGCGATCGCGCCCTCGAGCGAGGGAATCTCGGCCCGGAGCTCCGACGAGGTGGCCTGGCGGCCGTCGGAGAGCACCGCCAGCACATCCCTCCAGGCCTCCGAGAGCCAGCGCTCCCCGTCCCCGCGCACATCCCGCGCCAGCGATACCGCATCCACGACGCCGCGTCCGGCCTGATCGAGGAGGGCTGGGTGGACGTCGCCGAGATGGTCAAGCGCGGTCCGCGGCTCGAGGAGTCCTTCGAGCTCCCCGTCGAGGTCACGCGAAGGAGCGAGAGCGCGGGCCGGCCCGCCACCGTCCGGTGAATGAGGTCACCGTCGTCGGCTCCGGCCCCAACGGGCTGGCGTGCGCGGTCGCGCTCGCTCGGAGCGGCGTCCGGGTGACGGTGCTCGAGTCCGAGGAGACGATCGGCGGCGGCACGCGCAGCGCGGAGCTGACGGTGCCGGGCCTGCTGCACGACGTCTGCTCGGCCGTGCACCCGATGGCGGTCGGCTCGCCGTTCCTGCGGTCGCTCGACCTCGAGCGTCACGGGCTCGAGTGGGCGTGGCCGGAGGTCGACTGCGCGCACCCGCTCGACGACGGGAGCGCCGGCGTCATGCTCCGCTCGATCGCGGACACGGCGCGGGGGCTCGGACACGACGGCGACATGTGGCGGCGGGTGTTCGGCGCCTCCGCTCGCTCGTTCGACGCCCTCACCGAGGACCTGTTCCGCCCCGTACTCCACGTCCCCAGGCACCCGGTGCGCCTCGCCCGGTTCGGGCCGGTGGCCGCGCTGCCCGCGACCGTGCTGGCGCGAGCCTGGCGGAGCCCACAGGCACGCGCGCTCTTCGGCGGCGTCGCCGCCCACGCGCTGACCCCGCTGAACCGGCCGATGAGCTCGGCGGTCGCAGCGATGCTGATCTCCGTCTGCCATCGCTACGGATGGCCGGTGGCCCGCGGGGGCTCGCGCGCGATCGCGGACGCCCTCACAGCAGTGCTGGTCGAGCACGGGGGCTCGGTCGAGACCGGGGTGCGCGTCAGGTCCCTGTCGGAGCTCCCGAAGGCGGACGCCGTCGTGCTCGACCTGGCGCCAGGCGCCGTCGCCGACCTCGCGGGCGACCGCCTTCCGACGCGCGTCGCGCGCGCGTACCGCCGCTACCGCCACGGGCCGGCGGCGTTCAAGGTGGACCTCGCCGTCGAGGGCGGCGTGCCGTGGACCAACGAGGCCTGCCGGCGAGCGGGCACCGTCCACGTGGCCGGGTCGTTCGAGGAGGTCGTGGCCGCGGAGCGCGACGTCGCCCGGGGGCGGATGCCCAAGCGCCCGATGGTGCTCGTCTCCCAGCAGTACCTCGCCGACCCCGGGCGCTCCTCGGGGGACGTCCATCCGGTCTGGGCATACGCGCACGTGCCGAACGCCTACGACGGGGATGCGGCGCCGGCGCTGCTCGACCAGGTCGAGCGCTTCGCTCCGGGGCTGCGCGAGCGGATCGTCGCAACCGCCACCCGATCCCCCGGCGAGATCGCCGCCGAGAACGCGAGCTACGTCGGCGGAGACATCCTCGGCGGCGCGAACACGCCGTTCCAGACCGTGATCCGGCCGCGCCTCGCCGCCGACCCCTACGCCACCGGCGCGCCGGGGGTGTTCATCTGCTCGGCCGCGACGCCTCCGGGCGCCGGAGTGCACGGGATGGGCGGCTACAACGCGGCTCGCTCGGTCCTTGGCCACCTCCGGGCAGGGGCTTGACTTCGGGCTGCTCGGTCAACGGGTACGCGCGTCCCGGCGCCCGAGCTGCCACGCTCCGCCGCCGAGGCCGGCGATCAGGAGGCAGAGCAGGGCGAGGATCGGCGGAGTCACGAGATGGGCGCCGCCGTCGATGAGACCTGCCGTGAGGATCGCTCCGACCATCGTCGCGGCGAGCAGGAGCGCGACGTAGCGCGTCGCCACCCCGAGGAGCAGCAGCGCTCCCGCGACGACCTCGACGGCGCCGAGCACCGGCACGAAGAGCTCCG
>JACCZP010000081.1 GCA_013695885.1 Thermoleophilaceae bacterium
GCCGAAGTACTGGTTGAAGCCGAGGACGTCGAACTGCGAGTAGGCCTTCTGCGGGCCGATGTTCGGCAGCGAGCGCAGGTCGATGCCGACCGGACGCGTGGGGTCGAAGCTACGGGCGGTCCGGTTCGCCTGGTCGAGCCACCTCGCCACCCCGGGGTTGCCGTTCACGCCCGGGGCCAGCTCGTTGGCCACCGAGTTCACGATCACCGACGGGTGCGAGTAGCCGCGCTCGAGCGCCCCGCGCACGTCGCGAAGGGCCTGGATCCGGCGGCCGCGGGACTGGAGCTGCGTCGAGCGCTGGTAGACCGGCGCCTGGTTCCAGACGAGGATGCCGTTGCGATCGAAGGCGTCGAGCAGGCGCTCGTTGAGCGCGTAGTGGGCGCGCACGACATCCGCGCCGACCGACTTGACCTGGCGCACTATCCCGTCGATGTCCGAGTCACGCAGAGCCGCGCCCCGACCGGGGACGTCCTCGTGGATGGAGACCCCGCGCATGTTCAGCGGCAGGCCGTTCAGCATCAGCCGGCCGTTCTCCACGCCGATCGACCGGAAGCCGGTGGTGGAGCGCGCGAGCTCCTGGGGCTGGCCCGCCACCACGGTCTGAGCGGTGACGTCATAGAGGACCGGGTTGCCCGGCGACCACGTCTGCACCGACCCGATCGGAAGGCGGAACTTGACCAGGCGGCGGCGGTTCGCTCGTAGGGGGGCGGTGCGGACGGGCGCGGTCTGCGTCGTACCGGAGGGGTCGCGGAGCCCGACCAGCATGACCGGGTCGGCGATCGTGCTCCGTCCGCGGTTGTGGAAGGTGACCTGGCCGACGAGCTCGCCCTCGCAGCCGACGCAGGGCAGGTTGCCGGTGACCGAGAGGCTCGTGGCCGACAGACGGCCAACCGAGGACACCGTGACCGGCCGGACGATCCCGCCCCAGTTCCACCACCCCTCGATGGGGTTGCGCCCCTTGCGGTTGTCCACGCGGACGATGAGCGTATTGCCGCCGCGGCGGATCCCCTCCAGGGACAGCGGCTTGGGTCCGTAGGGGCTGCGATGCTCGCCGATGCGCCTCCCGTTCAGCCAGAAGCTGGACTTGCGGCGGATCTGCTCGAAGTCCGCGCGGAACTCGGTGCCCGCCGGGGCGCTCAGGCGGATGCGGTACCACCCGACCGTGCCGCCCGGGTAGGGCCGGCCGCTGATGCGGCGCTGCATGACGTGCGGGATCCGCACAGAGCGCCAGCCGCGGACCACGCCGGGACGTCGCCAGCCCCGGCTGACCCCGACGTTTCCGGGGTCGGCCTTGTAGTCGACGCGCACGATGCGCGTGGGCTCGCCCGTCTTCAGGCGGGTGGCCGCGCCGGCGCTCGCGGGCACCGCCATGAGGCCGGCGAGGGCCAGCACCACGAGGAGGCGCGCAGCGGGCACGCGGCGTCGCCTCCCTGACGTGAGCCGGGTCATGACGTGAACAACGCGCGAGAGGGCGATTGGTTGCGGCGGTCCAGCGGAACTTGCGTGCATTGGCGAGGCTTCCCCGGATCTCCACCCGAACGGCCGAACGGGAAGGCGGCAGGTTAACGACTCGCGCGTCCGAAGCACCCCACCACGCGCTGCGACAATGCAGGGGATGGAACCACGCCTCCGCATGCCCCCCGGCGCCACCGTCCACGAGCAGCCGCAGCTCGTCCCGCCCATCACCGACGAGCGCGGACTGGGGGGGCCGGTCGCCGAGCCCAACGAGCCGGTGGTCGAGCCGAGGTCCGTCTGGCGTCGTGCGCTGGGGGCACTCATCGCCTTGGCGGTCCTGATCTTCTCGTACGGGTCGAAGGCGCTGCTGATCCTCCCCAAGCTCAAGTTCGCCACCACCGGCCTCTCGATGCTGGTGTCGATCGGCGCCTACGCGTTGATCTTCACCTGGCGCTTCGCCATCGGGCTCGTGCTGCTCCTGCTGATCCACGAGCTGGGGCACGTCTTCCAGCTCCGGCGCGAGGGGATCAAGGCCTCGGCCCCGCTGTTCATCCCGTTCCTCGGCGCGGCCGTCGCCATGAAGCAGCTCCCGCGGGACGCGGCCGCGGAGGCTCGGGTCGGCCTCGCGGGGCCCGTGCTCGGGACCGTCGGCTGCCTCGTGCCCCTCGCGCTCTACGGGGTGAGCCAGAACCCGCTGTTCCTGGCGCTGACCTTCATCGGCCTCTTCCTCAACCTCTTCAACCTCCTCCCCGTACTGCCCCTCGACGGCGGGCGCGCGGCCCAGGCGCTCTCGCCGGTGTTCACCTACATCGGGCTCGCCCTGCTCCTGGCGCTCGCCTACGCCGTGCCCAACCCGATCATGTTCCTGATCCTCGTGTTCGCCGCGATGGAGACCTACCGCCGCTTCAAGCTGCGCAAGACCCCGGAGGCCCAGCGCTATCAGGAGGTCTCGGCCCGGAACCGCGCCCTGATCGCCGCGGTCTACATCGCGCTCGTCGTCGTGCTGGTCGTGGGCATGCAGTTCACCTTCGTGCCCATGGAGATCGGCACGGAGCTCTGAGCCGGCTCGCGCGGGGCCGGCCGGCGGCCCGGATTCAGGCCGCTCGGAGCGCTACCGCCGCCGTCACCCCCGCTCGGACAGGGCCCTGTCGATCTCCCGGCGTTGCTCGCGCGCCTTGATGTCGCGCCGGCGGTCGCGCACGTCCTTGCCGCGAGCCAGCGCGATCTCGACCTTCGCCCGGGGGCCCGAGAAGTAGACCCGCGTGGGCACCAGCGTCAGCCCGCGCTCCTGGGTGGTGCCGATCAGCCGCTCGATCTCGCGTCGGTGCAGGAGCAGCTTGCGCGGGCGCTCGGGCTCGTGGTTCTCGCGCGCGGCGGGGCCGTAGGGGGCTATGTGCGTGTTGTGCAGCCAGATCTCGCCGTCGCGGACCGTCGCGTAGGCGTCCTTCAGCTGGACCTGCCCGGCCCGCAGCGACTTCACCTCGGTTCCCTCGAGCACGATCCCGCACTCGAAGCGCTCGAGCAGCTCGTAGCGGAACGACGCCTGACGGTTGGTGGCAGCATCGCCGGCGGCCGCCTTGCGCTTGCCCTTCGCGCGTGCCACGCTCACTCCACGCCCGCGGGCGCGTACAGGTCCACGCGGCCGCGTGGAGCCTCGACCCGGCCCACCTCGACCACCACCGGGTCCCCCAGCCGCAGCTCGCGCCCTGAGCGCTCGCCCACCAGCGCGGTCCCGACCTCGTTGAGGTTCCACCAGTCCTCGCGCATGCGCCGCACGGGGAGGAAGCCCTCGAAGCCCTCGTCCCCGAAGCGCACGAACGCCCCGGCGCCGATCAGCCCCACCACCTCGCCGTCGAAGCGCTCCTCGCGCCCGTGCTCGGCCAGGCGTCGCTCGAGGAGGAAGGCTAGGCACACGTCGTCGGCGTCACGCTCGACGGACAGGGCCTCGCGCTCGGTGCGCGAGCTCTGCTCACCGGCGTCGGCGAGCGCCTCCGATCGCGGCGCCGTCTCGTCGATCCCGAGCGCGCTGAGCAGCGCGCGATGGGCGACGAGGTCCGGATAACGGCGGATCGGCGAGGTGAAGTGGCAGTAGCGCGGGCTGGCGAGGCCGGCGTGGCCGAGGTTCTTCGGCGTGTAGTAGGCCTGCTTGAGCGAGCGCAGCACCAGCGAGGTGAATGCCGCCCGGCCACGTCCCGTGGCCCGCACGTGGGCGGCCACGAGCCGGGAGGCCTCGCCCACGAGGGCGCCGGCCTGCTGGGGGCTCATCGTCTCGGGCACGGGTGGGGTCGGCACTCCGAGGGAGGCCAGGCGCTCCACCAGGAAGTCGATGGCCTGGGGGTCGGGGCGCTCGTGCACGCGGTAGAGGGTGGGCGCGCGGCGATCGGCGAGATAGGAGGCCACCTGCTCGTTGGCGAGGATCATCAGCTCCTCGATCACGCGGTGGGACTCGGTCTGGGCCTCGAAGGCGACGCCCACCGCGTGCCCCTCCCCGTCGAAGTCGAAGCGCGGCTCGCGGGAGTCGACCTCGAGCGATCCCCGCTGCTCGCGGCGCCCCGACAGCGCGCGGGCCACTCCTCGCGCGGCGGCGAGGGCCTCACTCCACAGCGCGTCCGCGAGCTCCTCGCCGGCGAAGAGGCGGTCCACCTGCTCGTAGGTGAGACGGGCGTCGCTGCGGATGCGCGAGCGGTGGAAGGCCGCCGAGCGCACGTCGGATCCCTCCATCTCGAGCTCCACCGTCACGGCCAGGCGGTCCTCCCCGGGCACGAGCGAGCAGGCGCGGTTGGAGAGGGCCTCGGGGAGCATCGGCTCGACCGCGCCGGGGACGTACACGCTCGTGCCGCGCCTCGCCGCCTCGCGCTCGACCTCCCCGCCCGGGCGAACGAAAGCGCTCACGTCGGCGATGTGGATCCACACGCGGGTCGTGCCGCCCGGCTCGGCCCGGGCGGAGATCGCATCGTCGAAGTCGCGCGCGTCCTCGGGGTCGATCGTGAAGGTGGGAAGGGCGGTCAGGTCCCGCCGCGGGCCGGTCCACGGGGGCTCCACCGCCGCGTCCTCGGCCTCCTGCTCGACCCTGTGGGGGAACGACCGGCGCAGGCCGCGATCGAGCATGAGGCCTTCGAGCACGTCGCGCGCGCGGTCCGGGCGGCCGAGGACGCGCAGAACGCGGACCCCACGCTTGCCGGGGGCCACGAGCACGAGGTCCCCGGGGGCTCCTTCGCCCCCGCCCTTCAGGGTCAGCGGTCGGCCGCGCTCGAAGATCGGGGCGGCGGTCAGGAACCGCCCGCGCCGCTCGAGCACGGCCACCTGCGGCTCCTCGAGCGGGGCTCGGCCTCCGCGCCCCGGGCCGCGGCGCTCGGCCGCGCGCGCCGAGGCGCTCACCTCACCTGATGGTGCGGGGCCGTGGACATCAACCATCCACCAGGTCGCGGACGGCGCCGAGCGCCTCGGGGAGCGCCTCGTCGCGCGCCGTCCGGGGGACGTCGCGCGCCCGCACCTTGGGGACTATCCCCTTGTTCGCGATGCTCTCGCCGTCGGGCAGGAAGTACTCGCCCACCGTGAGGGTCAGCGCCCCGCCGTTCGGGAGCTCCTCGACCTCCTGGAAGACGCCCTTGCCGAAGGTCTTCTGGCCGACGATCGTGGCCCGGCCGCGGTCCCGCAGGGCGCCGGTGACGATCTCGCTGGCGCTGGCGCTCCCGCCGTCCACGAGGACGACCACGGGGATGTCCCCGGGGATCGCGTCACCTTCGGCCTCGAACTCGCGGCGGGACTTGGTGCGGCCGTCGGTGGAGACGATCAGCCCGTCCTCGACGAACAGCGAGGAGACCAGCACGGCCTCCGATAGCAGGCCGCCGCCGTTGCCCCTCAGATCGAGGACGAGGCCGCGGGCCCCCTCGCCCAGCACGCGGTCGATCTCGCGGCGCAGGAGTCCGTGCGCGCCCTCCGAGAAGGTGGTGAGCTCGACCACGCCCACGGGCGGGCCCCCGCCGCTGCGGACGACCTTGCCCTGGGCCACCGGGATCTCGATCCGTGCCCGCCCCACGGTCAGCGTCTTGGTGTCCCCCTTGCCGCCCGGGATGAACGTGATCCGGACGCTCGTGTCGGGCGGCCCCTTGATGAGCGCGGTGGCCGCCTCGGTGGCCATGCCGGCGATCGAGCGCCCGTCGACCCGGGTGATCACGTCGCCCTTGCGGATGCCCGAGCGCTCGGCTGGGGACTTCTCGAAGACCTCGGCCACGAGCAGGCCCTTGCGGTCCGGCTGCACGCTCATCCCCACGCCCTCGAAGCGCCCACTGACCCGCTGAGCGAAGAGCTGTGCCTCGCGCGGCGGGAGGTAGGCGGAGAAGCGGTCGCCGAGGGACTTGACCATCGCGTCGAGCGACGCGCGCCGCAGGCGCTCGTCGTCGACCGGCCTGTAGTAGTTCGCGCGTATCGACTCCATCAGCGCCGCGCGCGTGCGGTCGTAGTCGCTGTCCTCGACGAACAGCGCCCGCGCGCCCGTGGGGAGCAGGCTGGGGTGCCCTCCGAGGTAGAGCCCTACGCCCAGTACCACGAGCACCAGCAACAGGGACAGCGTGAAGGAGTAGACCCGGGACATGACGGAAAGGGCGCCGTCGCGGGCGCCCTCTTCTCAGGGTAGCCGGGCGCGGAGCGAGTCCCGGCGCCCGGCCAGGTGACGATCTTTTCACCGCAGGTTCAGGCGCTGGGCAGGGGCGTGCGGCGGAGAGCCGGCCGGTGACCCGGCGCGCAGCCCGCGGACACCGCCCGCCGC
>JACCZP010000085.1 GCA_013695885.1 Thermoleophilaceae bacterium
GTGCCCAAGCAGTGGCTGCGCTCGGACACCTACTGGCGGATCGTCGACCTCGAGCGCCGCTACGGCCCGATGCGCCGGCTCGATCGCCTGCGCGGCCAACCGCTCCAGGAGCACGTGGTCCAGGACATCGAGGTGCCCGTCGACCGGGCGTCCGAGTTCTGCGCCTTCATGCTGCGCGAGGTCCCGATCTCCCCGTTCTGGGTCTGCCCGCTGCGGCTGCGCCGGCCCGCCCGCCGCTGGGACCTGTACGAGCTCGACCCCGACACGCTCTACGTGAACTTCGGCTTCTGGTCGACGGTCCCGCTGGCCGACGGGCAGCCCGAGGGCACCCACAACCGACGCGTCGAGGAGGTGGTCGGCGAGCTCGGCGGCCGCAAGTCGCTGTACTCCACCTCGTTCTACGAGCGCGAGGAGTTCTGGCGGCTCTACAACGGGAGCGCCTACGGCGCGTTGAAGGCGGCCTACGACCCGGACGGCCGGCTTCTCGATCTCTATACCAAGTGTGTAAAAAACGGGTAGGGGGTGTGAGGATGGGAATCGCGGATGTGCTCGTACGGGGGTTCGGGGCCGGAACCGGCATCGAGTTCCGCGCCCACGACGGCAGCCGCGCCGGGCCCCGTGAGGCGTCGGTCCGGGTGGAGGTCCGCTCCCAGCGGGCCGTCAACTATCTCGTGCAGTCGCCGGGGGAGCTAGGGCTCGCGCGCGCCTACGTGTCCGGTCATCTCGACGTCCACGGGGACATGCACGAGGCGCTGTCGCGGCTGTGGAGCAACCACGACGACGAGCTCTCCCGGCGCGAGCGACTGGACATGCTGCGCGCGCTCGGGCTGCGGTCGCTGCGGCCCGTCGCGCCGCCACCCGAGGAGGTTCGCCTGCGCGGGCGCATCCACTCGAAGGTCCGCGACGCCGAGGCGGTCTCCCATCACTACGACGTCGGCAATCGCTTCTACGGGTGGGTGCTCGGGCCGTCCATGGCCTACACGTGCGCGGTCTACCCCCGCGCCGACGCCACGCTCGAGGAGGCCCAGGCCACCAAGTTCGACCTCGTGTGCCGCAAGCTCGGGCTGCGTCCCGGCATGCGCCTGCTCGACGTGGGATGCGGATGGGGGGGCATGGTCGTCCACGCCGCCAAGCACTACGGGGTGGAGGCCATCGGGGCGACCCTGTCGAGGGACCAGGCCGAGTGGGGGCAGCGGACGGTGGAGGAGACGGGGCTCTCCGATCGCGCCGAGGTGCGCTGGCTCGACTACCGCGACGTGGCCGAGGGCGACTTCGACGCGATCTCCTCGATCGGGCTGACCGAGCACGTGGGCAAGGCCCAGCTCTCCTCCTACTTCGACTTCCTGCTCGGCAAGCTGCGCCCGCAGGGCCGCCTGCTGAACCACACCATCACCCGGCACGACAACGTGTACCCGGCCATACCGCGGCGGAGCTTCCTCAACCGCTACGTCTTCCCGGACGGCGAGCTGCTGGGGCCCGGCCGCATCGCCTCGGCGATGCACGACGCCGGCTTCGAGCTGCGCCACGAGGAGAACCTGCGCGAGCACTACGCGCGCACGGTCGCGGCGTGGAGCGCGAACCTCCAAGACCACTGGGAGGAGGCGGTCGCCGAGGTCGGCGAGGGCCGAGCCCGCGTGTGGCGCCTCTACCTGGCCGGGTCTCGCGTGAGCTTCGAGTGGGACACGATCGAGTTGCACCAGATGCTCGGCGTACGTACCACGAACGGTGCCGCCGGCATGCCGCTGCGGCCCGACTGGGAGCCTGCGGCGGGGGTCGCCGACATCCCCGCCCGGTCGAGTGACGGGTCGGGCGCCGGCGCTGAGGCGGCGGGCTCGGGCGCCGTCCGCTAAGGGGAGCCGGCGCCCCCGCCGGCCGCCCCGCGCGCGCCGGGCTCTAGGGGGCCTCCGCCTTGCCGACGAAGCGGTCGTACACGAAGGCGGCGATCACCCCGCCCACGACCGGACCGATCAGGTAGACCGGCAAGCCGCTGAACTGGCCCACCGCCGGGTTGACGTGCGCGCCGGTTGTGTGAGCGAGGGCGGCGACGATCACCACCAGCGCCATGCCGAACCCGAGCGCAACCGCCAACGAGTCGTACGGGAGGCCGGCGACCGGCTTCTCAAGCGCCGCGGCGCATGCGACCGCCGTCCCCACGTAGACGAGGATCCACGTGCCGATGAACTCTCCGACCCCGGCGCGAGCGAGGTGCGCCCCGACGTCCCCGCCGTAGAGCCCCCGGCCACCACCTCCTCCGGTTACGCCGCCGTTGTGAACCTTTCGCTGCTTCATCGAACGACGGGACGGCCTCTAGGGCGAGCCGGAGGAGCGGCCGGGCTCGCCGGGACGCCCTTCAGGTCGTCGCGGGCCGCGCCGAGGCGCCCCTGGAGCTCGGCCATGTCGAGCCCGCCCTCGAGGAACGTCGCCGCCACGTAGCCGGCCAGGGCGCCCAGCAGGCAGAGCGTCGCCGCCCCGAAGCCGAGTCCGATCCAGGCGGCTACGAAGGCGAAGCCGAGCGCGGCGGCGTAGTGCTTGGTGGTGATCATCAGGAGAGCTCCCTCTGTTGCCGGGGGTTGTCGAAGCCGGTGAGGGTCACGCCGACGGGGACCGCGGGCAGCCCGTGGGTCGCGAGCGCCTCGGCCACCTTGCCCTGGACGTCCCTCAGGGTCGCGGGCAGGTCGCGAGCGCGATCGAGGTGGACGTCCAGGTTCAGGTCCTCGCCCTCCCACCGCCCCGCGGCCTTCGTGACCCCGGGGTTGCCGAAGGCCGCGCTCTCCGCCACCCGCTCGATCGCCCGCGGGGCGACCGTCACCTCGCCCCGCTCGTCCTCGGCCAGGCCGAGGCGCCGGCGGGCCACGTAGGGGCGCGGGACCTCCTTGTACGCCAGGTAGGCGAATACGAGGAATGCGCCGAGCCCGGACAGGCCGGCGACTAGGCGCACCCGTGGGGTGAGCGAGTCGGGCCCGAGTCCGGCCAGGAGGTCGTAGGCGGTGCGGTAGCCGCTGATCAGGTCGATCGGCCCGCGCGGGACCCCGAGCGCCAGCAGGATCGTCATCAGCCCGTACCAGAGCGCGACGAGCAGGAAGGCCACGAGCACGATGCGTCCCAGGAAGGAGACACGGGAGGAGCGGGTGCGCAGTCGCTGGCGCATGGCCTACTCGGCGCGGGCCCCGCGCCCGCCGCTCTGTGGCCGGGTGCGCACCTTGAGGGTGCGGATGCCCGCCACGATCGAGCCGAGCGCCTCGCCGACCCGCTTCTCCACGTCCCCGGGCTCGGCGGTGGGCGGATGGAGCGCGGTGACCTCTATGCGTCCCCCCACGCCCCGGCGCTTCGGCTTCACCCGCACCTTGGAGCCGGTTACGCGGCGGGCGGTCTCGGCCAGCGCCCCGACGGCCTGGCCGAGCGCGCGCGGCCGCGCGGCCAAGCGGCCGGACGTGCCGTCATCGAGCACCATCAGCCGCTCGGCCGGACGCCGGAGGGCGCCGAGAAGGAGCAACAGGGAGGCCAGCACGGCGATCGTGCCGCCGATCAGAGCGGGGCTCCGGACGCTTCCGCCCTCGAGCGCGGCGAGGAACGCGCCGACCAGGCGCTCGAGCTCCGGAAGGTGGGCGAGCCGGGCCAGGCCGGCGATCGAGAAGCCGCCCTCACCCGACCCGAGCGAGAAGACGGCCACGGTCAGGCCGGCGGCCGCCAGGGCGGTCAGCAGCGCGAAGGCGACGAGATGGGCGAGCGCCCGGAGCAGGACGATCAAGGTCCGGCCTCGAGCATCCCCGCGCTCACAGGCGGCTCGGCGAGGTCCTCGATCCGCACGTCCACCGGCCCGAGCCGATCACCGAGACCGGAACGTCGGGCGGCCCGCGACACACGCTCGCGCACCCGGTCGGCCAGCGGGTGGAGGGGCACGATGCGCGTGACCAGGTGAAGGCTCACGTCGAAGCGCTCGTGTCCTCCCGCGACCACGCTCACCCCGTCGAGGCGCCTACCGGATCCCCGCGTGGAGCCGCCGCCCCCGATCGGGGCGTGCGGCGCCACCACGCCGTCGACCTTCAGCGCGGCCTCGAGCGCCACCTCGGCGAGACGGACGCGGTCGGTCGGGGTGACGGCCGCGGCTCTCGGGCCGCTCGTATGCAGCTGGGGCACGAGCCCGTCGCTCGGCTAGGCGACGCGCGGGGGAGGCGGGGGCTCCTCCTCGGTCTCCTCGCCCGGGAAGTACAGGTCGTTCACCGTGATGTTCACCTCGGTGACGCTCAGCCCGGTGATGCCCTCGATGCGCTTGGCCACGTTGTCGCGTACGGCGCTCGAGACCTGGGGGATCGACTCCCCGTAGTCGATGGTCAGCGTCAGATCGACCGCGGCTTCCCGCTCGCCGACCTCGACGCCCACGCCCTGGGTGCGAGCCTCGCTCAGCCCGATGCGCGAGGTGAGGCCGCCGACCGCGCGAGCGGCTCCGCCACCCATGTCGTGCACGCCCGGGACCTCGCGCGCGGCGAGGCCTGCCACCTTGCTCACCACCGCGTCGGCGATGGTGGTCGTCCCGCCACCGGACTGGAGAGGCTGACGCTGCTCGACCGCCTTGCCCCCGGCTCCTGCCTGTCCCTCGCCCTGCTTGGTCTCGCCGCTCATCCGCGCTCCTCGCTTGTCGCTTGTCGGATGCGACCGGTCTGGTCGCGTCTTTCGTATCCGACCGGGCGAGGGCGCGAGAAGTTACGAGCGGGCCCGGGCCGTGAGTGCTCGGAGTGACCGCGGACCGGGTCGAGGGAGACGGGCGCCGTTCCCGCAACTACTCTCGAATCGTCGTGCCGCCTACCACAGCAGCCGCACGGCTCGACGACCTCGAAGGCCGTCCGGTTCAAGGGCGGGCCGGGGCCGACCCGGACCGGCCCTTGATCGAACGCACCCTGACCGGTGACCTGGCTGCCTTCGAGAGCCTGGTCCGCCGCCACGAGCGTGCCGTGCTGGGCGCGGCCTCCCGCATAGCCGGGCACGACGAGGCCGCCGACGTCGCGCAGGACTCCTTCCTCCGTGCCTTCCATACCCTGCCTCGCTTCCGGGGCGAGGCGCCGTTCGAGGCTTGGCTGCTGCGCATCACCCGCAACACGGCACTGAACGCGCTCGCCCGCCGCCGGCCGGTGCCGGCGGAGCACGGGGTCGAGCGGGGCGAGGAGCGTCGGGCGCCGTCCGAGCGCACCCCGGCGGAGCGGCTCGAGAGCGCCGAACGACGAGAGCGCCTGGGACAGAAGCTCGCGCTGCTCGACCCTCCGCATCGGACCGTGCTCGTGCTCCGCGACGTCGAGGGCCTCGCCTACGAGGAGATCGCCGAGCTGACCGATACTCCCCTCGGTACCGTCAAGGGGCGCCTCTTTCGCGCCCGCCGCGAGCTGATCGAGCTGCTCCGCTCCAACACCTACGACTGGGAGCTTCCGGCGTGACGACCGGGGGCGAGAGCACCACGGGCGCAGCCGAGGAGCGGCTCATGGTGCTGCTGGAGGTGCTACGGGCAGATGCCACGCGGCCGGACGACTCGATCGACGAACGGGTGATGCGGACGGCGCGGTGGCAGTACCTCGTTCGTGGCGTCCTCTCCGTCCTGAACGACCTCGCCGCGCTTCTCGTCGACGGCGTGATCCTCATGCTCGGGCTGCGGCGCCCCTCGAGGGCGGCGTAACGCCCGTGACGATTTTCAACCGCGCGGCGGAGGTGCTCGGGGAGTACCTCCCGCGCCTCGGGGGCGCCCTGCTGCTCCTCCTCGGCGGGCTCCTCCTCGCCCGTCTACTCGGACGGGGTCTCGTCCGCGTGCTGCTCGCCGCCGGACTCGACCGCGCGGCCGATCGCCTCGGCGCCCACGACCTCCTGGCCCGGGTAGGCCTCGAGCGGTCGCTGAGCCAGCTCGTCGGCTTCGCCGTGCGGTTCGCCCTCTACATCGCCGTCCTCTTCGCGGCCATGCTGCAGCTCGGCATCGAGGGCCTCGATCAGGCGCTGAACGAGGGGGTCCTCTTCCTTCCCAGGCTGCTCGCCGCGCTCGTCCTGGTACTGCTCGGTGTCGTCGTCGGGGGTCTGGCGCGCCAGCGCGTCGAGCGCCTCAGCTACCAGATGGACCTGCGCGGACCACTCGGCGCGGTCGCCCAGGGGGTGGTGCTCGCGGTCTTCGCGATCCTCGCCCTCGACCAGATAGGGGTACCGACCGACATCCTCGTGGTCCTGGCCGGAGTGGTGACCGGCGGGGTCGTCCTCACCTTCGCACTGGCCTTCGGCCTGGGCAGCCGGGAGTTCGCCCGGGCGATCAGCGCCGGACGCTACGTGCGCTCCTCCTTCCGGGTCGGCGAGGAGATCACGGTGGACGGCCAGCGGGGCGAGATCGTGGCCATCGATACCGCCTCGACGCTCCTCCAACTCGGTGTGGAGAGCAGGGCCCGGGTTCCGAACCATCTCTTCCTGGAGCGTGGGGTCACGGTCCACGGGGGCGAGTGAAGCCGCCGAACGCCGGGTCGCGAGGCTAGGGCGCCGGGTCGTGGCCGGGGGTGACACGGTCGGGCTCGTACTCGCCGGGGGTGGCGCGCGAGGCGCCTACGAGGCCGGTGCGGTCTCCGTGCTCCTGCCCCACCTCGAGGCGCGCGGGGAGCGCCCGAGGCTGCTGGTGGGCACGAGCGTGGGCGCTATGACCGCGGTGTACCTGGCCTCGGTGGGCCACCTCGACGCCGAGGATGCGGTGTCCGGGCTCCTCGAGCGCTGGCGGCAGGTCGGGAAGGGCGAGGTCATCCGGTCGATCATCCGCCGCGGCGGTCCCTCCACCGTGCTCCGCTACGGCGGGGAGGTGCTGGGGGTCCCCGGGATGCGCCTGCTGGGCCTGCTCGATCCCGCTCCTCTCGAGGGCACGCTCGACAACTGGGTCGACTGGCGAGCGCTCCACCGCAACGTGCGCAGCGGGGCGGTGGAGGCGCTCGCGGTCGTGACCACCTCGGTGGCCAGCGCGAGGAGCACGGTCTTCGTCGAGGGTCGCACCCGGAAGGAGCTCTTCAGCTCGTACGGGATCGACTACGAGCCGGTGCGGATCGCCAACGTGCACGTGCGCGCCTCGGCCGCGATCCCAACGTTCTTCCCCGCCGTGAGGATCGACTCGCCCGCGCGGGCGCGGGGCTGGTACTTCGACGGCGGCACGCGGCTCAACACGCCGATCAAGCCCGTGCTCGACCTCGACGCCGATCGACTCGTCCTGCTCGCCACCG